>DUFX01000039.1 GCA_013331695.1 Candidatus Woesearchaeota archaeon | reverse complement strand
CAGTATGACCCCACAACCTATTTTGTAGAAACCAATGACCAAGGAGAGATGATCTTCACGACCTGCAGAGAAGAAGCCCTCATGCCCCTGATTCGCTACAATATTCATGATTTGGGAGGCATCATAAGCCACAATGACATGGGCCAATTCATACGCCGATATCATGCAGGTTTGGATATTGAACTGCCCCTCCCCTTTCTGTATGTAAAAGGAAGAAGCGATGGCGGCATTCAGTTCTGTGCAAGCGAGATTTCACCGCTGATGATCCAAAACCTGGCGTACCATAATCCGTATCTCAAAAACAACCTTACGGGTCATTTCAAGATGTTTGTTGATGATGGACCGAACAAACAACCCCGGTGCAATTTTCATTTCCAATTTAAGAAAGGAAAAAATAAAAACAATGCGAAGCTCCAAGAACAGGATGTGTCGGTGATTATTGAAGATACACTCTATACATTAAATGAAGATTTCCGATCCAATATTAAAATGCTCAGAAAACATCGCAAAGGGAAAACACTGTTTCAGGTCCGGTTGTTTACGTTTGAGAAGTACCCTTACCAAGATGATGAGCTCAAAGCGCATTACACCCTCAAGAAATAACGAAAACGTGCAGTTGATGAATGCAGAGGCAATAGGATGAAACGATGGATAATTTTTTTGGCAGTTCTTGTTTTGGTATATCTGTATTGGAGATTCTACTGGTTTTTCCGAGACCCTGACAGAAAAATACCTCCGGGAAAAAATATAGTGAGCCCTGCTGACGGGAAAGTAGTCTATGTAAACAAGATCAAAAAAGGGGTGGTGCCGATTGCAATCAAGCGGGATAAAAAGATTCGACTCGATGAGATTGCAGGAGAACATATCCACAAAGCGCCAGGAAAGGTATTGTACCATGTTGGCATCTTTATGACTCCGTTTAATGTGCATGTCAATCGAACACCCATTGCCGGCATTGTACAGCACATGGTCTATCACCGCTCCAACAGAAATCTACCCATGACAAAAACGTGGATACGCGTTGCGTTGAATATAAAACCCTACATCAAAGGAAGTAGATATGTTCTCAGGAATGAAAGGAACACCACGCTTTTTGCAGGAGATTTACCAGTGTATGTCGTGCAGATTGCAGATATGTACGTCAAAAAGATTGTCAGTTTTATCTGCAAGCATCAAGAAGTGGAGAAAGGACAGCGCATGGGTCTGATTAGGATGGGATCTCAGGTAGATGTGATCTTTCCTGAGCAGACCAGAACAGGGGGAAAAGTGAAGATTGCAGTGAAGGCGGGGCAAAACATTCGGGCAGGGGAGACGATTATTGCAAGGTATTAAAGGGGACAGAAAAATGACAATGAGAAGCGTGCACAACTAAAAGTGTTGCTCAAACAAACGATAGGTTTTATACACTTTTCCTCCGAAACGCTCTGCCAATTTCTGAGAAGCAAGATTGTCTTCAAGCACCCAGGAATATTCCAGTTCTTTGTATCCTTTGCGATGAAGCGTTTCAATAAGCTGACGCATCAGCGCTGAACCGATTCCACACCCTGCACGGGAGGGAAGGATGCAGATCAATGAGAGGCGTGCTTCACGGATAGCAGGGGAACATAAGGCAAATAACAGTTTCTGCCACCACCCCAGTTTTCCTCCAAAATACTTTGTAATCTTGTTGAAGTTGGGATATGCGACAACAAAACCAACGGGAAGGTGCTTTTTCTTGACAATTTTCTCGGCGAACAAGACCATGCTGGGATCAACAAGATCAAGAAGATCGATGGTTTCATCAAGAAAGACAGCGCGGGAAACCGGAGCAAACTGGTAATGATGCATGGCGCCCATGGCTTCGTTGAAGATCGTTCGAATAATCTCAGCTTCTGTTTTTACTGATTTTTTATTAGCCATACGCAGAATGAAGTCAAGATGTTGGTCATGTTCACTGTGTGATTGACTAGGGGGAGAATGTTGTGCAATCTGTTTTACAGCTTTTTGCACATTAATGGTGTACGCATACAGATCCTTTGCTTTTTTGAAGCCCAAGGTCTTCATCAGATCAGGATAATAAGGGAATGAATAGGGGATATTTGGTTTCGGAGACGAAGCAAAGTTGTTCATAAGAAATCCACATTCGTGATCGATAGAACCATTGAGAGGCCCCAGGATATGGCGAATGCCTTGCTTGTGCAGCCAGTGTTTGACCGCATCCATAAGGAGTAATGCAACAAAAGGATTGTTTTTGCACTCAAAAAAACCAAAGTGCCCTGTTTTTTTGTTGGAAAAAGAAAGATAACGCTGGTTAACAAAACCAGCTATTCTACCAACTACTTGGCGTTTATCATTGTATGCAAGATAGAGCACTTTTTCAGCGTGCCTCCAGAAGGGATTTGCTGAAAAAAAGAAGCGTTCCTGCTCGTTGATCAAGGGAGGAACCCAAGCTGTTCCTTTGTAGAGCTTGAACGGAAACAGAAGAAAAGCCTGGAGCTGTTCAGGGTTAAGCACCTCTTCTAAGACAAGGTTGCTTGCGAGATTTTTGATCATGCGACCTACCTGGGAAAGCAGGTTTAAAAAGATTTGTCAGCTCACCCATTTAAAGTATATTTTAGAAGATATATTTTCGAGTATCATAATGCTTAAATAGATTCTTGTACTCCTTTAAAAACTCGCAGGGGGTTTGAGGATACGTTAAGATACGTTACCAACTAAGAAGGAACATACGATGAAAAACCCAACCCTTAAACTTCTGGATCCCAACAGAATTACCGTCCCCTTCGCAGGAGTGACGCCTGAAGTGGGAGTAACCAGCATTTTTCCCAATCTTGCTTCTATCATAGAGTATTGGAGACTCCAGGCAACCATCCAGGGAGAAAATATTGAAGCTGTAATGACAGAATTCTATGGCCCTTTTCTTGAACATCGTGAAACCTTAGAAGGGGCATCAGGATTCATGCCTTGGCGTGACCAAGGAACAGGAGTTCCTTATATGGATCATTTTGTTCTTGCCACAGTCAAAAGATTTGGATACCAAGGGATGGTTGAGGCAGCATTGCAAGTTCCCGAATTGCCGAAAGATGGAGACAAGTTTATTGCACGAGCCTTCCCTGACCGCTGGACTGCATTAAGACAAAGCCCAAAAGTAGTAAGAAAACGAAATGGCATCCTGCACATGCTGCCACCGGAAAAAGTAGAGGTAGGAGACGAACCGACATTAAATCAAAATTGGCTCAGCCAATCCTCCAATCTGTTTTTAGGAAGAGGGGCAGTGCTTCCCATTCAGTATGTAAACCTTTTCACAGGAGAGCGTGTTGAGAGCGACCAGTTCGCATCAAGGTATACCGCAGGTGCGTTTTTAGGAATTGATAGAATGATACTGCTGAGAGACCAGCTTCACCAATATAAGACAAGAAGGAGCTGGGCGCAACCTGATGTAACTGACAAAGAACTTGCACGCTTTGCCATGGTGTGGAGCCAGCACATCTTCCAGGGAACACCTGAACAATTTGCGGATATGCACAACAAGGCATTTGGAACTCGGGTTCATTTTGAACGAAAAGAAGATGGAGTGTATTATAATGGACAGCGAGTTGGAGAGTATGTTGATCCATCAAGTGTTAAACGTAATGCACACACTGTCGCCAGATTGTTGCGAGAAAGACCGTACCGAGAGGGAGAAACAAGGCAAGAAAGTCTTGATCGAAGATTAGAACCAGTTGGTTTAGAATATGAGGTACAGGTTAGGCCAGTTCACCCCAAAAAATCTCCTGTTCACCCTGTTCATTTTAATGAATCAGTTGTTGTTGACGGAATTTGCCTCGTACGCGCAGGCGACATCCTCGGTGCTAACCATGATGTTGCGTATGTGGACATTCCAAAAATACCGACTGCAAAAACAGTAGGAGAAAGAGTGCGCGGTGTCCTACACTATTTCCAAATCCGTGCAGGTTTCGGTGATTTAGTGCAAGTCGAAGAAGCAGAACGAGCTTATTCAGCACGACAAACTGAAATTGCCGTTGCACAGAGGAAGAGAGCTGAGGGCGCTTTAAAAGAGTTGCAACAAGCACATGATGAACTGAAAGAAACGTATGGAAAACTTGAACAAGCGTTGGCTGAACTCGAACAATTCTTCTACGCACAAGATCATGAGGTGCAGGGAGAGACAAGACTGGCTTACAACGCCATTGATCGGGCGCATCAACACGCAAAGAGTGTGGATGAAATTGTAAGATCAACAACAGAGACTCTTGAGGGGGCTATTAGTGGCCTTATTGGGGAAGTGGAGAGTCTGGTTGCCCGTGAAAAACTAAGCGCCATGATAGATCCTTTTGTAATAGCATATGAAAGACTCAAAAAGATGGTTGAAACTGACAGACAACCACAAGAGATTACAGAAGAAACTGCAAGAGCCATGCGTAGAATTGATTACATGGGCAGATTTTTAGAGAATATCAAGTTTTATTCCAAAGTGAATATCGATGATCTTGCTTCGGATGGAACGGTCCGTGACTTTGCCCAAGCACTTGAAGATGAAGTAAAAAGTTATAATGCGGATATTCAAGCGAATAACAGGGGAGTCGACGAAGAGTTTAGGAAATCTGAAGTTGCATTGCATATTCAAACAGAGTATGAAGAGGGAGTATATGTTCCTGGTCTGGGTGCAAGAATGATTGTGTATAACCTTGTACGCAACTCAATGGAAGAAGGAGCAACAAGAATAGACTTAACCGTGCGACGCCAAGAAGACCAAGAAAAGAGCGTGCAAGTTGCATATAGGGATTACACGACAAAGCCTATGAACGAAGCAATAGCAAGAGCGTATGAACGAGGAGAAGCATCACATGGACAAGGAAGCCATCTCGGGTTAGGAAACAAAATTGTTCGTAAGGTTCTGGAAGCTTCAAGAGCAGAGTTGCAGATTAGACCAGAACAAGATGGAACAACATTTATATTTACTTTTGGGGCATAAGTCAGGGTATAAGGAAAAAAGAAAAACAAGGATGTGAATGTATGGCAGGATCAGAAGATGATGCAGTAAGCCGATTTCAACGCAGAAGAGAAGGAGAAATGCCGCAAAGTTCGGGGCAACCGTTACAAACACGTGCAGAACCACCATCAGAGTTTGACTACGGTTTAAGGAGACTTCTTAAGTTATACGAACTTGAAGTTACTGACGCAAGAATCGCACTTGCTGATGATATGGATGATCAAATTACTGAAGCAGGAACAACCTTAAGACCTCTTAACATTCCCTTTGTCCCTATTCGACTTCAAGGACAAGGAGCAAGATTAGAACAGGTTGTTGCTGAAGCACGCAGACATCATGCGCTGGTACTTTTGATTGATCATAATTTTAGTGGAGGAAATGGAGTTCAATATGCTAAAGATATTTTTAGGGATTGCGAAGGGTGTGAACCAGAACTCTACCTCCGTCCCGTTGTCTATTCAGTAGTTGACCAAGCGACAAAAAATCCTGAATTACAACGATTGTTTCCTCACCTTGACTTTATTTCTAAAAGAGATGATCCTGAAAAGATTCGGGTCGCTGTTCAACGAGCGTATGTTGATGCGGTCCTCTGGCGTGATCAGCTAAAACAAGCAAGTAATCTGAGAAAAGCCTATGTATTCTTACGGGACGATAATGTGCGCCTGAAAGCAGAGCTCGAAAAAGCTGGCATTAGTATGGGAGAAGTACGGAGGTACACTGCCGAAGAACTTGACCTAACACAAAGACCTGCACCTTCTGCTCCGAGCGAATACAGAACTCCACAATTAGCTGAAGAACTTATGAATCACCTTGTGGGTAATGTTATTTATCTTGATGATACGAGAGCGAGACCCTTGGCAAAAAGCAGAATGACTGCATCATGGTCTGAAGAATTGAGATTAGTTGATGTCCATCCTGCCTATCGTTTGTTTGAAGGAAACAACCCAACAAGAGATATCAGTAGACCCTTCGCAGGGTTCTTGAATGATCTAGAAACACAAGTAGAGAACCATGCAAGAGAACAAGCTGTAAGGAATCGTAAACAAAGGCCACGAATTGAAACACCAACCGTTCGACAATATAGCTTACACTTTGCATCAGGAGATACGAGTGAAAGTGTATTTAAGAGGGGTAAGGAAACTGATCTTGATTTGACACTGACATTGACGGTTCCCTCTGAGGTGTATGCTACCCATACAACGGTTGAGATGGGATTTTTACGATTCTTTGAGTACCTCTCCCATGTTCTTAATGGCCAAGCAAAAGCAAGAAGCTATGCTGGACAAGGAGAAGCAACAGGGTATACCGCCATAGAAATTCAAGCACGATTCCCTGGGGTTTACGAACCAACAACACAGGTAGAAGTTGTACAGACAGCATTGCCCCGAACAACAGCAACGAACCAAAGAGACGTCTTGGGAAGGGTGAGTCTGAGAAGAGTTCCTGTTACAAGTTACATTGCACCGCCGCCGAGAACAGAAGAAGCCAGATAACTCTATCGTTAACGATTACCTCGGACTCTTCGGCTCCCAGCCGTAGAGTTTTGGCCAGAGTTTTCCGTGCTCTTTCTTGTGAAAGTAATAGCTGATGAAGATTCCAAGAAAGAAACAAAACAAGATAATCTTCCATTTCCCATACCGAGAACCAAGCAGATAACCAAATAGGAAGCCCATGCCAATCACATACACCGGAAAACTTGTTCTTTTAAAAAAAATCACACGCCCAGCCATAATGCCGAACAAGAAGATAATCACATAGCTCATAAATGCACTTCCCATAAAGATCGAAAGAATAAAACCAATGACCAGGAGAATAAATGCAACAACCTCAACCCAGGTTGTTAACAAGTTCAATCCTTTTTTGTTGGGGAATAAAGATAAACGCAGGGACATAGGATCACCAGTTTACATCACAGCTTTGTCATCCACACATACGCAAACCAAACTGCAATCGCTGCAAGCAACGAAATAATGAGTGCAGGAAAGATATTCAAAAAATAGAGGGTTATTGCAAGCACGAAAATAAGGGTTCCACAAAAAGCATACCACAGGCGTGTTGCAAACAAGACGTGGCTTCCGTCAAGGGGTGGAATCGGCAACATTGTAAAGATCGCAAACCAGATGTTGATGTTCATTGCTTTTTCCAGGATCAGATTCCCGGGGAAATAGACCAAGAGCCATTTGAAGACCATGGCTAAAAGCAGATTCGAGAGCGGGCCAAAAAAGGCGATGACGCCGATAGGGAAATAGTTGAGACCATAACGGAATGCTCCAATACGATGGCCCGGCATGTGGTAGAATAACAAACCACCAGGCAACAAGAGCCAGAGCTTGCCGTTGGAAACAATGATTAAGACGAGGCCGATAAGAAGGCCATAGAGCCACATGCGGTATTCAACTTTGTAACCAAGGGTTAAGCCGGTAATCCTCTGCGCACTGATGCGGAAGAGCACAGCAAGCGTAACAATGAGGATGGCATTGAAGAGGTTGCGCAAGCCATGATACAGATTGAAGGTTTCGGTACCCCAGTCATCAAAAGAAACAATGAATGCGATAATGAGAATGCCGAAGATCAAGCCTCTGAGTTCTTCAGCGCTGAACTTGAAGTAGCGTTGGAGGTTATAGGTAATAGACCAGGGGCGTTGATACATACATCCTTCTTTTGAGAATACGATTTATATAGTTTCTGCATGATCCGGCTCTGTAGAAAAAGTTTGCTGTGAGGCCAGCGCTGCCAAGCGTAGTTCTCCTTATAACTCACCTTGCCGTACTACTTGTAAGCGGCTTCAGAATATCACACCGTACGGAGCGCAGCGCTGGCCCTGCACTTTTCAAGACTTTCTACAGAGCCGCATGATCCTGACGTGCGATCTTGATCCATAACGCCACTCCTTAATCACGCCAATATTTCTTGACCAATACAAGCATCTCTTCTTCGTGCCCGGCACCCACCACAGCAAGAATGGTTTTATCAGGATTCTTTATCGCGAGCTTTGCTAAACGCCTGGCCATCAAATCGTTCCGCTCTTCGATTAAAACGCGGTAGACATTCGGATAACGCTCCTTGACACGGCCAATGAGTTTCTTAATCAGTGTTTGCGAAGGAACCTTGCGGAGATCAAACGAACCTAAATCAGCAAGAGCAGGATCTTTTCCTCCTGAAAGAACACCACGAAGCACATCCATGCAGAATCGTCCTTTCTCTTTCCACGTTAAAGCTTGAGAAAATCGGGATAATGTAATTTCAATATCCTGATCAAGGAGGTAGATTTCACAGCCCACTGCACGGGCAGTACGCACAGCAGCAAGCATGTCAGCTCCAGGCACCACACCAACCTTACTTCCTAATTTTCGTTGCACAAACTGGCCAATCAAGGCAAACAAAAAGCCTTTCACACCGACGCGAAAAAGCAGAGCAAAGTTGATGCCCGGACGTTGTTTGCTGAGCAAGGCATGAAGCCGTTTTCGATCTAATTCAACAGCAACGATATCGGGTTTTTGTGTTTGAATGAGATAGGTAACCTGGTTGATGCTTTCCTGTGCAATGTGCGAGGTTCCGATAAGGGTAATATGTTTGTACTTCATATCACAAAGAACTGAAAACCTCTTTATAAAGATGCTGGGTGAGGACATTCAGAGAGTTCCTTCTCGAGTACAGAAATATTTATATAAACTGAGGTGTAAAAAGGCCTTAAAAGCGGATTATCATTGAATAAATGTTGAATGAACAAGGAAGATCAGAAAAGAGGCAGGGAGTGAGACTATGTTAAAGCTCATGAAATTATCTGAAACTTATAATATGAAAGTTTTTACCGATACCGGAGAATATTTTGGTGATATTGAGGAAAGCATTCTGACGAAAACAAAACTGTTTGGCTGGCGCGTACGCGCAACCAAAAATTCATTCTTGAGCAAAGTCTTAGGATCTGCAAAAGGAGTGATTGTTCCTCATCAGCTTGTGAAAAGCATAGGTGATATTATGATCATCTCCCGAGCAGCAGTGCCAAGCTATAATCCTGACGAAGAAGGAGGAGCACCCAAGAAAGAAGGTGCAATGATGAAGGGATTCTAAATAGTTTTATGCTGACAGATTTTTTCTTTTATTAGTCTTTCATTTTTAATCTCTTCTATACGGCCTATAATAAGGACTCAAACGATCATCGCCTGCACCTGGCAGTCTCAGAATATCGACTGCAGTTGCAATCGAATCACGATAGCCATAGTCAAGATAGACATTCAAAATCGTTTGATACGCTTCTCGTTGCTGTATGGTTCGCAAGTCCAGTGTACAGAATGAAAATCCATTGCCATTAGTTAATCGTACAATATCCGGCTTGCATTCAAGGGGTGTATCTGAAATAAAAGCATGAATTTCAACCTTGTCAATCTCATCGCGCTTCAAATCAGCATGACAGCGTTCGATCGGAGAACGTCCTTGTGCACTTTCAATCACGGTTCCTGTTCCCACATTTGCAATATTGATTTTAAACTGCGCCCGATCGCGGGCAACTTCAGGTTCAATGCTGGAGACGGCGACAGGAGCGCCTTGCGATCCCAAACTCATCGGCGTAACGATGCAGACTTTGTCTTCAGGATCTACACTTAAAGGATCGGGATCAATGCAGACGGTAGGGGAAGCTTCAGTGCGGTACTTGTAGCAGGCAGTTGCCTTGAACACTTGTCGAAAGATATCAACATTCGGGGGCATGCTGACTGCAGGATCCTTATATTCTTTGACGTCGGTAATCTCACCCATTGGATTAAACTCATCCTTGCCTTCTGCAGTAAAGGTGGTAGAAAGGGGATTTTCTGCTGCTTCTAAACGAACATACTCACGATCATACCCGCTGATATACAAACGCCCATCAGTAATATCATACGCTCCTTTGTTTGCGTATTCCAAAATCATCGTAAGCGGATCTCCCTCATATAGACGTTGAGGCGGATTGCCCTGCAGAAAATGCATCTGGACCCCTTGGCTTCCTACGTGAAAATTATACGGCTGTGCCTGCGATCGTGATCTTCGCAAACGGCCTCCGCCTGCACAGCTGGCAACGAGCAAGAGCACTAGAACAAGCAGAACTACAAAGATCACTCCTCTTTTTTTCATTTTCATGGTCTTAGATACGTTGATGGTGCTTTCGTTTTTTAAATATTCCGACGGAATGGGGGTGTGCATGATTAACGTTGTATCCTTTCTATGAACACGGGTCGTGAAAGAGAAAAGGTATATCCATAGTTCAGAATTACGGTAAGGGTGGTTTCATAGGCATCAATGGAAGCATCAAGCAGGCCAGGCTTGAGATTGCATCGCAAGACTGCTTTGGTATCTCGGAAGAGGATGGTTTCAGAAGAACATTCAATCTCTCCACGCTTCAAACTAAAATCTGAAAAATGCACATCCTCAACATGTGCAACATTCCAATCTTGAAGCTGAGAGCCAAAGGATGAGCAGGCCTTGTCAATGCTCTGTTTGTTGAGAATTAATCCATTCCCTTTGTTTTGGAATTCAAAAATAAATTGAGGAACAACCGACTTTTCTTGGGGAAGCATTTTAGTATCCAGCTTGGTAAGCGCAACAGGACTGCCTTGTCCCTGTGTGAGCGTTTGGGATTTGGGCTGGCAGACCTTCTGGAGGGGTTTGGTTTGATAGATATCAGGATCAATGCAGACACGCGCTGTTGCTTCAGTTTTGTACGTGTAGCATGCTGTGAGGCCGATCGATGAAGTATGTTGCAAGGATTGCACATCCAAGGGTTTTGCCCGCACGGTAAAAGGCAGGAGTTCCTGCTGGCCATAGGGATTATATTCTGATCTTCCCTGCAGGATGAAAGAAAGGGTTTTTCCGCTTCCACCCAATGGTTCAAACGGCAGTTCTTCTAATTCCCAAGCAACAAGACCCATGTAATCGTCTTCTAAACCTAATGCAAGGTAACCTTGTTCAATATCAGCTGCACCTTGATTTGCAAGTTTTACAACAATAGGAAATGCAGAGTCATAGGGTTGAAATCCAGGCAATGCAGTTTCTGAAGCAAAAACAGAAGGAGGAATCACAGCAAAGGACATCTGCAAACTATTGAAGCCCGTATGAATCGGTGTGAGTTTGCCTCCTCTGCCCCCGCCCAGGAGCGTTGAACAGGAGAGAGTGAGAAAGAGGACTGAGACAAGTAAAAAGAACAATACGGGTTTATGGATGGTGTTGGTGGGGTGCATGGATATTCCTTTGATGAAGGACTATTTTAATTTAGTCTACGAAACCGGTTCAGGAGGGTAAAGTATTTGATGTGCATAATTTGCATAATTCATAATGTGCTCAACATAGGGCCCGAGCCCTGCAATCTTCTTCCGGAGGTTCTCATTATTGTTTTTGGTGAAGTATTCGCTGCTATATGTCGATGAGGAGCGCTGGAAGAGTTCAGGTGTCATTTTGGCATAGACCTGCGACCAGGTAGGATTATCCACACCTTCCTGTTTTGCAGCTTCAACCGCAAGCCGCACAGGAGCTGAGCCTGCATTATAAGAAGCAATAGCAAATTCATTGCGCGCAGCATAGTCGCTGAAACGCTTGAAGTTCGATGCATGCAACCGCGCAAGAGCTTTGATCGAGTTTTCAGGATTAAACCTGCTGTCATAGTTGGGATCACCAGGATCTGCTGAACAGGTATAACCGCCGGTTGCACACCACAAACTATTTCCGCAGGATCTTCGTTCTTGTTCACAGATATAACTTTCAGTGTCTACCTTGACACAGCAGGGTCGCAATCTTGGAAAAAGGTCAGGATATCCTTTTGCAGTTCCTCCGCAAAACTGGCCAAGACCGATGCACGCAGTAGGAGATACGGCAAGGGGCTGTCCTCCACTTTCAGCATAGATCATCCCAATCATCAGCTGTCGAGGAACACCGGTGAAAACCGAAGCTTGTTCAACGGGTGCACCATATTCTTGAATAATACGCTGGATAGCACGTGACTCTGATTCTCGAATCGCACGAGGAACTCCTGGTTCGCTGGGCTGGTAGGCCTCATCAACAGCTTCAGGCGTTGTTACAACCGGAGGTTGCGCAAAGGGTCCTCGGAACTCCGGAACGCGCCTCCTGGTGACAGCCATCGTTTTTCGGAGCATATAATCATAGATTGCAGTGACTTTGAAATATTGTGTAGCAAGCGGAGTGACGCCAAGCAATGCATCAGGGCTTGTTACTTTTACTTTGCACGTCAGTGTAACAAACTTGTCAGCAGCAAATAAGCGATCAAGACCTCGTTTCGTAACGCGGAGCATGTCATCACGCTCCGATGCTTTCCCTATACGATACACCATCTGGCTGGTGTCTTGAGGGTTGCACAGCGATGAAGCTTCTTGCGCATCTCCAAGGTTGTGGCAGTCAATTTCTTCAGGAACAAAATCACAAGTGTTGGTATCAAATGCTGTTCCTGGCGGAAGCTTGATGAATAATTGATTGACTTTGAGAATTTCTCCTTCCCAGCGGTTGCTCAAAGTTAAACCAAATCGGAAGTTGGTTTCTTGATCAACAGGAACTAAGGCGCCAAATTCACTTTCCGTTGTTTTCATACCGATATGCGCCGGCCCATTCGTGAAGATGGCAATCGGTTGTTTTTCAAAGATCCCGTACTGTCGGAGAGGATCAAT
>DUFX01000062.1 GCA_013331695.1 Candidatus Woesearchaeota archaeon | reverse complement strand
TTATCCATCCACCACCGTCCCATGCTCCCCTTTATTCATCCGAATCATATGATCCACAAAGCCCTCAATCTTCGTCTCGTGGCTCACCAAAATAATCTGCTCCATGTTCAGCTGATCCAAGACCTCACGCATCTTGTCCAGCTGTTCTGAACTAAACCCATCAGTAGGTTCATCAAGAATAATCAAATGCTTCGTGTTAATCGTGCTGACCATGTCATTAATCACACGATTCAAGGCAAGCCGATAAGCAAGCGCAACTGCTGTTTTTTCTCCTCCTGAAAGATGATCCAGTTCGGTTTCATAGCCGTTCTGTTCTACACGCAATGAGAAATCTTCTTGGAGAGACACCTGCAACAGTTCATCTTCAATCAGCATCATAAACCACTGTCTTAACAAATAATTAAAACTCTGGTGAATCGAGGCCATTCTTCTTTTTTCCATCGTTGTAATCATGGTATACAAGACCTCTTCCATCCAGTGATGGAGCATCTGCAGTCTCTCCATCTTCTGTTTCACTGCTTCTTTTGTTTGAATCTCGTGATTGAGCTGTTCAATCACTTTGTTGAGTGCGTCCCTATCTTTTTCGAGTCGTGCATATTCCAGTTCATGATGCTTCAGAATCCTCTGTTCTTCCTCTTCCTGCTGTTTTTCTCGGCTGTACTGTTCAAGCAAGCCCGAATATGCAACGAGTATCTTCTCCAACTCTATTTTCTGCTTCTCCAATTCGGCGATCTCCTGCACAACATCCTGTTCTTCCTTCTGCCTCCTATTCAGTTGTTCCTGTTTTTCCTGAAGTTGATCTTTGACGTATCCTATCTCCTGTATTCTTTTCAAAAGCTGCCGATGGTAGGCCAGGCTCTTCTGTTTTTTTTCGAGTTCCTCTTGATTAATCGTTATAAAATTCTTCGCGAGAGAGTCTTTCTCGTCAAGATAGGTTTGATACAGTACTTTTTTTCCTTCTAAATTTTTATGCACGCGTTCAAGAAGCACGATTTCAGTCTGGAGTTTTCCTCGGTGCAATGCACACTGGCGGAGCTCGGTGATGCGATTATTCATGTGCATCATTGTCTGTTGTAGAGTCTGCTGCTGCACCAGCCAGGTTTTCAGTTCCTCTTCATATCTTGCGCTCTGTTCTGCTTCTGAAGCCTTGATGCGCTGCTTGTGCTCACTGGGAACGCTCTGCAAACAGGTTGGACAGGCATCAAGCTCCTCAATATACTGCTGCTTTTTTCTGCTTTCGTTCAGGAAAATCTCAAGCTCATTTTTTCTCAGTGCATGGTGCTGGAGTTCTTGTTGAAGCTTCTCCTGTTCACCTTCACGTTGAGGAAGTTCCTGCACCAGACGTGTCAGTTCTGCAAGCTCCTGCTTTTTCTCGTCGAGCATGGTCAGTTCTTGTTCCTGCTGATCCATTTCGCTCTTCAGCTGGCTCAATGCACGGTTGAGGGCTCTGATCTTTTCCTGCTGGGCAACAGCAAGCTGTGCCTGCTGTTGGAGGTGTTGTATATCCTGTTCCTTGATTGCGCCTTGTTGCTCAAACGCTTCTCTCTGTTGGAGAAGTTCTTCAGCAATAAACGGCTCCTCATCTTGAAGCATCCCTTTCTTTCTATGGAGAGCAATGATCGTCTTCTTCAGGATCTCCTGCTCGTTTTTTTCTTTGATGAGGACCCTGTTCTTTTCCTCGATCTGTGTCTGGATCATTGCTTTTTGTTTTTCTTGCTCTTGATAGTTCTTGATGGTCTGTTCAATTTGTTCTTTTCTCTTTTTTTGTTCATCCAGCTTCTGTTTTTGTTCCTGGACACGGTGCTGTGCCTGGTTTACGGTTTGTTGCAGTGTTTTTTGTTTTTCTTCTTCAACTCTGAGCGCATCTTTTTTGAGTTCAAGATCCTCAGTTTTTGCCTGGAGGATCCGGATTTCAGTGCGCATTTCTTTGGTGTACAATCCGATATTATCTTTCATTTGTTTATACCGGTCAATCCCAAAGAGCTTTCTAAGAATATTGAGGCGCAGTTCAGGATCTTGGGTAAGGATGGCTTTCATTTCTTCTTGGGGTGTGTACACCGTATAGCGGTACAACAGCGATTTTGTTTTGCTGACCAGGTCAAGCGGATAGCCGAGTAGTTCATACATTTTTGCTTTGAGTTCTATGGCAGTTCCATCGGTTTTCATGCCGTCTGCAATAAGATATCCTGCTTCTTGTGCAATGCCTTGTTTAGTGCGTTTGAGGGTCCGCTTAATAATAATCTCCTGCAGAATGTTCTGTTGTGTTATTGATGGAAGCACCACATGCAACTCAACGCTTCCTTCTCGTGCATCATGACGGAGCAGAGAAGCTCCTGAGAGACCTTGCTGGGTTCCAAACAATGCAAACTCTAAGGCAAGCAAGACTGAGCTCTTTCCGCTTCCGATATCCCCCTGTAACAGAACTTTCCCTTTGGGAAAAGTAATAGTACTCCTGGTATGACTTCGAATATTCTCTAACTTTAGTGATCTGAGAAGCATCTCTCCCCCTCTTTATTCTCTTTTTTCCCGCTTTGATGGGGGAATGGTGCGATCTATAAAAATATTTAGGGCTGGGAGTTGATAGGTTAATTAAAAAGAAAAAACGCCCCGCCTGGGAGCGCTCAAAAACCAAAGGTTTTTGGCGTGCCAAAAATCTCCGATTTTTGAGCATTTCACCCAAGTGCATAATGGTTGCACAAAGATTTGAACCCAGATAGCCTGTTACAGCATCCAAGGTCTGAACTTGGCGCAATACCGGGTTATGCGAACGGGGCGTGCATAAATTATTTATATGACCCCATCCATTCCATGTTCTGGTCTGAACTTGGTCATATACCGCTTTATGCGAGCGGGTTTCTTTCTTTGTTTCTCTCATTTAAATACCTCACGCACACATGTCCAGTGACCAGTGGCAGTGTTTTTGTCCGTAAAATTTCCGGATTGAACTCAGAAAAACGGAAAAAACTGGAAGGTTTCCGGAAATAAGGGTGTCCAGTGGTTGACAGAACTTTTCCCCTGTCTCATTCCCACAACAATCTTTATAAACCATACTTCCTAAAATACCTCCGAAGCTGGTGATACTGTGCGGAAAAAGATTCGAAATTCCAACTATCAAACTTTTACTCCTCATCTGGTAGCATTGATTGTTCTGCTTTCTGTCATTGGCGTTGCTTCGGTTCTTGAAGACAAGTACAGCACGAATGCAACCGGAACCGAATCGCTTACTGGCGATGTGGTTTCTGCACAGATGGTTGATACCTATGGAAAAGACCGATATGTCAGACAGCGTTATACCAATGTTAATGAACGTCCTAAAAATACCGGAGAAGGCTGTTCTGCTTGTCAAAAATTAACCGTGAAAGAACGAGGCTCAGCTGATATCGTAACCTGCCATGGCCAGTATCAAATTCGTGTTCCTTTGATCGAAGATACAACCGAAACGCAAGTGGGAAAAGCCTACTTTAATGTCAATGGCGAGGTGTTTAGTCTGCCTCAAGGAGATATTTACTCGCTCTTTGACAGCGCCCGTGTGAAGCTGGTTGAAGTCAGAGGCAAAGGCATTGAGAGTCAGGCAACATTCTCTATCGGCAATGTGATCTCTTCTTCTCGCTTAAATGAGAAAGAAGCAGTTGATCTTGCAACTTGCAAAGGCAAGTATCACGTCGTGGTGGACAGCGTCAATTACGAACCCTTCAAACAAGCTATCCTCTTGGTCAACAACAAGCAGTATGTAGTGCATGAAGGTGATAAGATTCAAGTCGATAATGGTGCAGTGCTTGATGTAGTCTATATTGAGAAAGACAAGACAAAACCCATTGGTGTGGTCGGGTTTGATTTAGAATAAATCTCAACTTTTCTTACTCTTTATTCTTATTGAAAATTGTCGGGGTTGAATACCTCGGACTTTTTTAGTCCGACAATTTTCAATCCCGAAAACTCGCCTATCAATAAGCGAGCCTGTAATACCTCGCTCTTCAGGGCGAGGATCAGGCGAGCGAATAGTTAAAGGCGAGTTTTCGTTATCTGGTCGCAATTCTCTTCTCTCCTTCTAACCGTTTCTTAAACGCCTCTATCGTCGGGAAAGGGAACGGATCGGTATTGTACGAAAGTGCAAGATAATATGATACATATCCTGCAAGCAGGAGCGATGAAAGGATCCGTGCAAGCCTATTCTTTCCGGTGATCTTAATAATCAGCACCGGAAGACCCTTCTCCTGCAAAATCTCTTTCGTAATTTCCATGCGCCGCTTGATGCGGGTGTCATCCTCTTCATCTTCTAGCATCAAAACAAAATAATCCGTAAGCACCTTGTTGAATCCTTCTATTTCGGTGTGGTTCATCTCAGGAATCACATTGCAGAATGCCTGGATCTTTGCATTTTCATTCATCTTAATTTTCCAAATGCGTGCAATACAGTACATGGCTTCAGAGGAATAAATCAACGGTGTTCTATTGACGAGCCGCTTTGCAATATCCTTTGCCTGCACTTTGTAATCTGTTTTGAGAATACCCACTACATTCGTAAAATCTTTATTTTTAGGAATCAAACCTGAATTTTCAAGGACAATCAGCATCGGAAGTGCTTGGTAGCCGGTCGCTTCCCGCGGAGGAAGTCCCGAAGGAACTTCAATGTGGGGCACTTGTTCTCGGAGTGCTTTGTCTTTTAATTTTCCGCCTGAAGAAATGACAACGATACTGCATCCGCGTCTCTTCGCTTCTTCATACATGCAGAGCGTTTCTTCTGTATTGCCCGAATATGAAATAACAAAAACAAGTGTATCCTTGCTGACCCATCTCGGAAGTTCGTACGAACGTGGAAAATAAAAAGGAAGTATTCCTTTCAGATAACAGTTGACAATGTCTCCTGCTGTTGCACTGCCCCCCATGCCTGCAATGACGACTTGTTTCACAGGATTCTTGATGTGGATATTCGCTGCAAGCGAAAGTGCATAGTGGCATTGTTCATAAAAACGGTCAAGAATATTCAGCATATTGTGCTGATCAATCGGTTGTTCGCGTTGCGTAAGGTTAAACATAGTATCCTCGTTTTGATCCTCTTTTGAGCGCTCTTCTTCCCCCTTTTTCCTCTGGGGGGTATTCTGGGCAGTTTTATAAAGCTTTGCCCGATCGTTCCGGTGTTACTATCATCTACTTTAAAAATAGAAAACACTGATACGAAAAAGAGGGGTGTCCATGGTTCAAACCTTGCTGGCAGTTTTAGTATGCTTAATTCTTGCGTATACCATCTCAGAATTCTTTCGACGTTTTGGACTCCCCCGAGTCGTTGGCCAGGTTGGAGCAGGTCTTTTGTTAAGTCTATTGATTATAAAGTATGAAATTTTTACGATTGAAGATTTTACGATTCTGTCTTTTCTTGCAGATATTGGGGTCATTCTCCTCTTTTATTATGTGGGTCTGGAAACCGATTTTAAAGCGTTTACAAAAAATCTCAACACGTCGCTTCTTGACTCTGCGTTCAACACCTTCTTGCCCCTTGTCGGCGGTTTCTTGGTGATGCGCTATCTCTTTCATTTTGAGCTTTTGCCAAGTGTGATCATCGGTGTTTCTCTTGCAGTGAGTGCACAATCCGTTTCCGTTGATATTCTTGAAGAACTCAAAATGCTGAAATCAAAAATTGGAAACTTAATTATCAGCATCGGTGCAGTTGACGACATGGTGGAGCTCATCCTCGTTACGATTCTGCTGTCCTTGGTTAATTTTGCCGGTAAAGCACAGTCTTTTTCAGGATTACTCATTGATGTCTCTATCTTTATCCTTCTTGTTTTCGTGGCAAAAATCTGGCTGATTCCTTTCCTTTTGAAAGTCTTTCGGCGCGAACACTCCAGCACCTCGCGTTTTATGGGATCAGTAATTATCGTGTTTCTGATGGCGTTCTTATCCGAGATCCTCGGCGTTGGCGTCTTGATCGGCGCCATGATTACGGGTATGATTGTCCGGCAGACGATCTTTAAAGATGTCCATGTTTCCAACCGGGAGGAGTATGATATTGCGCGCTCAACCCATATCATCGCCTTTGGTTTTTTAGTGCCGTTGTTTTTTGTTTGGATTGGTTTGAATGTAGATTTAAGTCTTGTTGCAACCAGTTTAGATCTGATTCTCGCTTTTGTGCTCATTGCTTTTGTGGGAACCATTGGAGGAACGATGATTGCCACCCTCATCCGGGGCGGGACGTTTAAGGAAGGGCTTATCCTTGGCTGGGGTTTGAATCCTAAGGGGGATGTTGAATTGGTCATTGCAAGCCTTGCTTTGGAATCAGGGATCATTACTGCACAGATTTTCACAGCCTTGGTCTTGATGTCCTTAATCACGACCATTGTGTCGCCGATTGTCTTCAAGAGGCTGGTGAAGAGTTAGGGAGAAGACGGTGTTCGTAGAGCATCCATTCTTGAACAAACTTTTTATAGGTGTGGCGTATAAAAGAGGTATGTTATAAGAGTCAATAAACACGAATCAACTGAGGTGGAAGATATGGCTGGAAAGAAAAAAGGAACAAATGTCCCTATAGATCTTTTTGCTGACGCAGCACGAGGAGGGAAGGGAGAAAAAGCAGTGATTCCGATTGGCAAAGAAGTGGCTTTGAAAAAGCGAGTTTCCTTGAAAGCAGCATCTGCAAAAGCTAAGAAATTGTAAGTGCTCTTATCCCTTTTTTTCTTTAATTTTTTTTTATCCCTTCTTTATTTGCCCTTTATCAGTTTTTTCTCTTTCAAGAAATCAAGAACCGTCTTGACCATATCCTCTACCGTTACTCCATTCGTATCAATGATCAAATCATAATTCTTTGTATCATAATAATCAACGCCGTAATATTTTTTATATCTCATTTTTTCTGATGCAATGCGTTTGGCAAGCTCTTTTTTTGTGGCGTTTACTGATGGGAGCTTTTCTTCATTGCGTTTGCTTTTGAAGACACGTTGCGCAGCAGTGTCCATGTTTGCGTCGCAGTAGATCTTAATAGACTTTGGGATGAAATGAAATGCAATTCTTGCATCAATAACGAAGTTGTCTTCTGTTTTCCCCAGTTTTTTCTGGCGCTCGTCAAGCTCGCGGTCAATTTCTGGATCTTTCTGAGCCAGCTCGCTCAGCTGAATAAGGCTCATCTTCCGCTCGATTGCCATCTGCCTCATGAGATCTCCTGTAGAATAATGCTTGAGATGCAGTTTTTCAGCAAGCCGTTTCGCAATACTGCTTTTCCCAGTCCCTGGCTTGCCTGAGATAGTGATGATCATAGCTCTCTGAAGCATCTTTCTCTTTATTAATATTTTTGGGTTGGCTGCACCATAAACTCCAAGAGAAGAGTTAGTGTGTTACTTCGCATATTAACTGGGAGTTTGGTAATGGCTCAGAAGTAGGTTCCATAATGATGGGATTCTTTTCAATAATCTTATTTCTCACTACAACTTGGAACATTAATCTTATCTCTATTCTCCCCTCATTTACTGATGTTTGAAATTGCCATCTTGGAACCTTCAATAGTACCTTCTTATCTAAATTAAGAAACTTAGAAGCTTCAAATATTGGTATTCCTACAATAAATCCCGCTTTGTCTATATCTAAGACCATATTCTCTAATTCAATCGATTTAACATATTCCCTTTCAGAAGTTTTAAAAAATAACGTATCATACTTGTAATCATAATCAAATTCTCCTTTTACTTTTAAAGATTTTTCTGTCATTTTCAGACTCTTGGTATTTGTTGATTATCTATGATATAAAATGTGACAATTACCTATAAAGTTTACGATCCTACCACCGCCCCCATTCCTCCCTAGTCAGACCAACAATCTTTATAAACATTCAAGCCCCTTTTTGGGGTAATTAAAGAGGAATGAAAGGATTTGTGGTGGTAAGCTCTTTGAAAAAGAGGGGACAGGTAACCTACTTTATCGTAGTGGGCATTTTGTTGGTCATTGCTGTAGGGGGATTTCTGTATTTTCGTGCACAAAAAGAGAAAATCGAAGCACCCTTGGAAGAGATGGATCCTGAACTGCTGCCGATCAACACCTTTGTCAAATCCTGTCTCGAGAGAGATTTGGTTGAAGGCATTCTTATTCTCGGAGCTCAGGGAGGCTACATCAAATTTCCTAATCAAATTGCCATAAACCCAAGAGCCTCTCTTGCTTCTACACAATTTGGCAATCTGAAAATTCCTTACTGGTATTACGAAGGACAAAATCGAGTTCCTACACTCCAGCACATGGAAGAAGACCTCGGCAACTATGTCAAGGAAAACATTCGCTTCTGTCTGCGCGATTTTGAAGCATTCAGTGGAAAATTCAGCATTGACCAGCCTCTTCCTGAAGACGTGAGCGTTGATGTCCGCATCGGAGAAAAAGACGTGCGTGCAGAGCTGACGTATCCGCTTCAGATTCACATCGGCGGAGAAGACGGCTTCCATCAGCGCGAAAAATTCAATCTGAATCTTCCGGTTGGCTTAAAGCGCGTTTATGATCTTGCCGTGCGCGTCATGGAGCGGGAAAATCGGGAAATGTTTTTTGAAAATCTCACGATTGAACTGATGACCTTAAGCGATGGAAGACCTCCGAATGGCATCCCCTTCAGCGATCTCATTTTCCAATGCGGAAGCGTGGAATGGAGCAAGCCTCAGGTGATTCAAAGCATCAAAAATCTGTTATTTTACAATCTTCCGAGGGTGCAGGTAGAAAATACCGATGCACCGGGATTTGACCGCGAAGACACCTATGGAAAAAATCATTTAGTTTGGGATGTCCTTGCCGAAGAAGAAGCAGATCGATTCCAGGACTTGGGTGTTGGATTTTATTATGCTCCTGAATTTCCTGCTGAAGTCTACATCAATCCTTCGCAGGGCAATACGCTGAAAGCCAGCTACGGCCGGGGAGGTTTTGATTATCTCAAATACATCTGCGTCAATGCCTATCATTTTACGTACACGATGACCTATCCGATTGTCGTCAATATTGTTGATGAATCAGCATTCGCTGACAAAGGATTTGTCTTCCGCTTTGCAACGCCCATCCTTGTTGATCACAATCAAGGCAATCGCAAAGACTTCACCATTACCCAGTTTGAACGCCCTGAAACCGACCGCGATTTCTGCAAGCGAAAACAAGACAAACTCTTTTCAGTCTATGCAAAAGACAAAATGACAGGAGAAGATATTTTAGATGTCAATGTTACGTTTAGCTGTGTCAATACCTATGACTGTTATCTTGGAAAAACGAGAAATGACGGCGGTGTCGGAAGACTTTCCACCTTGCTTCCTGCATTTTGCAGTCCTGGCTCTGTTGTCGTAACTCATCAAGACTATGCCACGGCTCGCAAGCAACTCTCTCCGACAAATCTTGAACAGCGTTATGTTGATGTTCCGCTTGTTCCTCTGAAGCCCTTGACCTT
>DUFX01000026.1 GCA_013331695.1 Candidatus Woesearchaeota archaeon | reverse complement strand
GGTAAAGGACGTCTTTGACCAGGACCAGAAAGTTGATCCAGTCTTTCCCCATGTTCTTTGACCATGTCTGCAATCGCAATAATGCCTCGGGCAATTTTCTTGTTTTGTTCAATCAGTTCATCAAGCTTTTCCATCAAGGGTCTCATGTTTTTTGAGAGAATTCCGACATCATGCTCTTCAACCCGCATCTCTTGCGCAGCATCTTTGAACAGCGTAAGAAGACCATCGATACTGGTGGTCAAATTCGTCATGGTCTCCATCATTTTCTTGCCAGAATCTGTGCTTCCATACGGATTTTTCTTCAGATCTTCCACTTGTTTCTGTAGTTCAATCAAGCGCTTATGAGGAACAATATCATAATCTTCAGAAGGTTCATCATTCGGAATATCCACCATGCCACACCTCTTTTAAGGTAAGAAAAGCCTAGGAAACGTTATTTATAAAGATTTCGTAGAGAAAACAGGAAAAAACAGGAGGGAAAGAGGGGAAAAGAAGATGGGGGGTGTTGAAGAGAGTTATTGAAGGTGGAGAATCTCTTTCACGTTAAAATTCTTCTGGATAGGGAGCTTTCCATTCTTTTGCAGACGTTGAAGAACTGCTTTGAGGAGAAGAGGCCAGGCAACCGTAGCATCAATCAAGACTTCAGACCACATGCCACCTTCGTTTTGAGGAACAAATTTACCCCAGGTTACGCCTTCACTATACGTGCATCCTGAAAGTCCTCCCCAATGCACGGGTTCAGGACAGATGCGCACGCCATATTTATACCGGTTGACTGCTTTTCCTTTGTCACTGTAGATAAATCCACGTCCTTCACAGGTGTCACAGCCGTCTCCATCACATGCTTGGCATTGATTTTCTACACGCTTCAAAACAATATCAAGATACGGAGCAACTTGCTGAGACCAATTTCTCGGGACGCCTCCTCCAATCGTAAAGATGCCAATGGTTTTTTGTTTTTTGATCAAGTCAGCAAAATGATCAAGGTCTAAAAAGGGGTTGTAGGTGTAGGGGGGAAGGTTGTTCTTTTTTCTGCGGTGATTCATGGTTCCAAAATCAAGACCCATTTCTGAATCCGTAAATGCNNAGCCATTTTCCGCATCGATTTAAGAGTTTGTAGCTGGACAAAGGTTCTTTATAGTCAAATGTTGCCATGATGGATCGGAAAATAAGTTCAGTATCATCAAGATTTTGCTCCAATTCAAGCACATCATAAATACGGTCATATCCTTTGTCATACAGTTCAACATCATCCATTTGTCCAAATTTGTACTTGAAGTGTGTCATGCCCTTGGCTTCGACAAAGCCATGCGTCATCAAAGCTCCCGTAGAAACAACTGCATGCACAATGCCTAAGTCAATCATGTCGCAGATGAGCAGGCCCATTTTTGCAGGCGTCATAGCTCCTGCAAGAGACATCACCACAAAACAATCAGGATCCGTAACCATGGCATAGAGCACATCAGCTGCTTCTCCTAAGGTTCTTCCGCCAAAAGCAGTGTTCGACATGGCTTTGACAAGCTCGTCAAAGTCATTGCATTTTGAAAGATCGAGGGACGTTAAGGGTTCAAAACCATCTTCATATCCATCGTGATAACGAGAACGTGCTCCTGCAGGATCTTGGGTAACGGTTTGTGTTACAGTTTTTTGGGAGCAGCACGCTTCTTTGGAAACGGTTGCACTAGCTGTTGCGTTTTTTGAAGCTGTTTGTACTGCGTGTACTGTTTGTTTTGCATCCATTCCGCCGCAGCAACCGTGATTCATAAAGATCAACGTGTGAGAAAGGCTCATGATATTTAAAGGTTTTGGGCGGGGGATTATAATCCCCATTTAATCTCTTTGGTTATTCCGGGGTTATTTAATCTCATTCTTTATTTAATCTCCTTCTTCTCAATCTCAGCAAGAAGTTCGTTCAAAAACACATCACCCTTCTTCATACCCAGAATCTCATTCTTGCGCGTCCGCACCGTAACCGTGTTATCCTGAATCTCTTTATCTCCTACCACTAGAATGTAATTCCACTGATGCAGTTGAGCATCTCGCACTTTCTTTGGAACACTTTCAGGACGATCATCCACTTCAACTTGCAGGCCTGCGTCATGGTACTGTTTTCGTATCGTTTCAGCAAACGCAATGTGGCGGTCTGCAACGGTAAGGATAATCACCTGTGTCGGACTCAACCATAAGGGGAATCTGCCTGTGAAATGTTCGGTGAGTACACCAATAAATCGCTCCAAACTTCCCAGCAAAGCGCGGTGCACCATAATCACTTGGTGTTTTTTTCCGTCTTTGCCTTCATAATTTGCATCAAAGCGCTGAGGCTGGTTAAAATCAAGTTGAATCGTTGCACACTGCCAGGACCTTCCAATCGCATCTTTGATATGGAAATCAATTTTTGGGCCGTAGAATGCACCGTCTCCGGGATTAATTTTAAAGGGGAGGTTTTTCTTTTTCAGCGCGTTTTGCAAAGAAGCCTCTGCTTTCTGCCAGAGTTCAGGAGCACCCATGGCTTTTTCCGGCTTTGTAGAGAGCTCAATGTGATAATCAAAGTTGAACACCTTTTTGTAAATGAATTCTGCAAAATCAATGATGGCAAGCAGTTCATCTTCCAGCTGTTCTTCAGTCATGAACAAATGCGCGTCGTCCTGGCTGAATTTTCGCACACGGAGGAGGCCACCCAACACACCGGAGAGTTCATTGCGATGTAAACAGCAAAAGTCAGCCATGCGAATCGGCAGATCACGGTAGCTGTGCAGTTTTCTTTTGTAAATCAAAAGGTGGGAGGGGCAGTTCATGGGTTTTAATGAAAAGTCCTGGCCCTCGACCTGCGTCAAAAACATATTGTCTTTGTAATGCTCCCAGTGGCCAGAGGTTTCCCACAAGGATTTGTGAAAGAGCTGAGGCGTAATGACTTCTTGATAGCTGCGCTTATGATATTCTTCGCGGATGAATTGCTGGAGTTTGTTGTAGATATACGCCCCTTTAGGATAAAACATTGCAGAACCCGGAGAAAGTTCGTGGAACGTGAATAAGTCAAGTTCTTTTCCGAGCTTGCGGTGGTCGCGCTTCTTTGCCTCTTCCTGCCTCCAGAAATGCTCATCCAATTCTTTTTTGCTGGGAAAGGCTGTGCCGTAAATTCGTGTCAGCATTTTATTTTTTTGATCACCGCGCCAATATGCTCCTGCAACCGATGAGAGCTTGAAATATTGGAGATTTTTACCGGGATTAAAGACGTGCCCGCCTTTACAAAGGTCTATGAAACTTCCCGCTATCTGAAACGTAATTTTTTTTCCTTCTTTGCCAAACTCTTTGGCCAGTTCAGTTTTGTATTTATTTTTTTTAAATTGAGAAAGTGCTTCCTGCAGGGTAACCTCTTTCCCTTTCATCACAAGCCAGGTTTTAGCAAGCTCGTGCATTTTTTGTTCTATTTTGGGAAAATCTGCTTCAGAAATCGGCTGGGGCAGTTCAAAATCCTGATAAAAGCCGTCTTCAATAGGCGGACCTATGGCATTTTCAGCACTCGGATAGAGTTCGAGCACCGAAGCTGCAAGCAGGTGCGCACAGGAGTGCCTCAGGGCATTTTTTCCTTCTTGGTCTTTGAATGTAAAGAGTTTGAAGGTTCCATCCTGCTCGAGTTTGGTGTCGAAGTCAACATGCTGGCTGTTAAATTGCGCATCCAGCGTAGCACGAGCTAATCCTTCAGAAATAGATTTCGCTACTTCTTCTACGGTGATTCCTTTCGGATATTTTCTGATGCCACCATCAGGAAACGTGATGGTGATTTCATTCGGCGATGGATGTCGAGGCATAGATGCATCGGTGGGTGTGTTTTTCTTATAAAGATTGTGGTAAGAGAAAGAGAAAAGAGAGAAGAAAAGAGAGAGAAAGAAAAAGGTAAGAAAAAGAAGAAAAAAGCATCAAAAATTTCGCAATGTATCGCAAGTATCGCAACTTATCTCCGATACATATACCTGAACATGTTGCGTTTAGAAGTTTGGAATTTCAAAGCTCTGCTTTCGCGGAGTTTTTTCAAACTCATGGTGACAGAACCAATCGAAATGCCCAGTTCTTGACTGAGTTCTTTAGAAGTAAACCATTTTATTGGATTGTCTTTTAATTTGTCGATAATATCTTGTTGTCCCATCGTGCGACCCCCATTTGATTATTGGTAGTAAAGATGTACTCAGCACTGAAGTAACGAGAAGCCGATCTCCTTTATATACCTTTCTATTTTTATTTTAAAAAGTTGCACGGGTTTTTATAGCTTGTACCGTCGTAGTAACTATTACAGAGGGAAAAATAGATACGTGGTAAAAGGGTTGAATTTGATAAAAAGGGGCATTTTCGACGATAGAATATAGATATTGGAATAGGGGGATTAAGGAATCTTCTGATTTCTCACCGCACATGAATCTCCACCACATCTTTGTCGTGGATCACATGCTTTAATGCCAATTTCTGTCCAGGAAATTTGCTGCTCGTTCCCCACACCCGTGCAAATTTGAATTTCCCAACAAAGTCTTTGTGCAATTTGTTGCACATATCGCTGATCGTGGAGTTTCTTTTCATAATCAATGGAACATTCAAATCAGCTTTCTTTCCTGCTTCCTTGCAGTACACCCGAATCAAATCCAAACGTTCATACATCAATTTTTTCAGCGGGTCAATGTTGACGCTCTGATGCGCGCTGATCGGCAGATCTGCATGGGTAAGCTTCTGCACTTCTTTCAACGTTTTCTCGTCAACCATATCCATTTTGTTCAGCACAACAATCGCAGGAATATAGACTTTGTTTCCTTCAATCACATCAATAAATTGGTCAACCGTGATATCGGTTCGTATCACCACATCTGTATTGTTCATTTTAAACTCGCGCAGGATCGTTTCAATCGTGTCTTTTTCCAGATGAGTAAGACGAACCGTTGAAGCAATACTGACGCCGCCCCGTGTTTTTTTCACGATTTTCACATCAGGAATACGCTGATTCAAGCGCAGGCCGGCTTGCTCAACTTCTTTCATCAGCGCAGAAAGATGTTCAGGATGATTGACATCCAGCACCATAATGCACAAATCTGCAGAGCGAATAACCGACAAGACTTCCCTGCCGCGGCCGCGTCCTGATGCTGCTCCTGAAACGATACCGGGAACATCAAGAACTTGGATTTTCGCGTGATTGTATTCCAGGAGCCCGGGAATAACCGTTAAGGTCGTGAATGCATAGGCTGCAACAGCAGAATGCGTTCCGGTGAGAGCGTTTAAGAGTGTTGATTTACCGGTCGAAGGAAAACCGATCAAGATAACCGTTGCATCGCCTGATTTTCTGACTGCATAGCTGGGTCCTTTTTTTCCAGCGCCTGAACGCTTGAATTCTGCTTCCCGGAGTTTTGCAATCTTTGCTCTGACCAGGCCAAAATGCTTTTGTGTACTCTTGTTGTACTGCATCTTGCCGAGTTCTTTCTCCATCTCCTCAATTTCACGGTTATATTCGACCATGCGTCAAGATGCAGAAGTTAGGGTATTTAAAAGTATTGAAGAGTATGAACCCTATTCTGTTATCCTCCATTAATAAACCACAATATTTAAATTGCCGCAAGCGCATAAAGCTGGATAATTGATGATGACTATTCAAAAAGAGGTGTGATCATGAATAAGTTAGTCAAAAGAGCAGTCTTAGTGGGCATCGGTGCAGGGCTTCTGACAAAAAGTAAACTGGAAAAAACCGTCAAGAAGGCAATGAAACGTTCTGGCTTGAATCCAAGAGAAGGAAAACGTCTTGCCCGAGAGCTGGCGCGGCAGTCGCAAAGCCAGGCACGCAAAGCACGCCACTTTATGGAAAGAGAATTAGGACGAGCGCTCAGAAAATCGCCGGTNNGCATATTCTTTCAGTCTTTGCAGAGAATGGTTTCGGCTACTTCTTAGAAAAAGTGGATCTGAACACGAGTATTCCACTGACGCAGCGGCTGTTTCAAAAAAACGTGCATCAAATTCCGCTTCCGGAACGCGTGCGCAGAACCTTGGAAGCATTAGGACCAACGTTTGTCAAATTTGGACAGGTGCTTTCGACACGGCCTGACCTGATTCCCCTTGATTTTATCAAAGAACTTACAAAGCTCCAGGATCAGGTGAAACCTTTTTCTTATCATCTCGTTGAAGCGCGGATCCAGCACGACTTTCAGAAGCCAATTCATCAGCTCTTCAAAGCATTCGACAAAGAACCTCTTGCATCTGCTTCATTAGGACAGGTGCACCGGGCAAAACTGAAAACAGGAGAAGATGTCATCGTCAAAATGCTGCGACCGGGGATCAAAAAAACGCTCCAAGAGGACATGGATATTCTGCACTATCTTGCTGAGAAGGTTGAAAAACATTTCCCGAAGCTCCGCTTCTACAACTTCAAGGGTTTTGTTGATGAGTTTGAACAGCAGTTGAGAAGAGAGCTCAACTACAAAAATGAAGCACGGTTTATCGACCGCTTCAAAAAGAACTTTGCCGATGATCCCACCGTCGTGGTACCTCAAGTCCATTGGAAATACACCACCGAACAAATTTTAACGATGGAGTATCTTGAAGGAATTAAAATTACAGAATTAACAGGCAACAAAAAAAAGCTCGGAAGATTTGACAAAAAATCCATTGCAACGCATTTCATCCAGTCCATGTTCAAGCAGATTTTTGACCATCATTTCTTTCATGCAGATCCACACCCAGGAAATATCATGGTTACCAAAGATCAAAAGCTTGTCTATCTTGACTTCGGCATGATGCAGGAAGTGGATGAAGAATTAGATGAGTATTTGGAGAATATGTTTCTTGCCCTGCTTCAGAAAGATGCAAAGGCATTGACCGAGGAAGTTATCCGATACGACGGCGCCGAGAAACCCATCAATGAAAAAGAGCTCTTGAAAGATGTGCAAAAACTTATGGGAGAATATGGCAGCCGTGAACTGGGCGACATTAATCTCGGAAGAGCAGTGCAGGAATTAACCGATTTGAATGTGAAATATGAAGCGCAAATTCCGAAAGAAGCATTTATGCTGGGAAAAGCACTAGGAACCGTGCAGGGCATCTGCAGAGAATTAGATCCGGGCTTTAATGTTGGACAAGCATTAAATCCTGTCATGCAGGACCTGCTCAAAAAACGGCTGCAACCGAGTTATATCACCCACCGGCTTGCAAAATCCGTGATGAAGTTTTGGAAAACGACGCGCAACGTGCCAAGACGGCTGGACAAGATTCTCAGAAGAGCTGAACAGGGAGACATTACCGTAGAATTACGGCACCGCGATTTAGAAGAGTTTGAACTGGAGCTTGACCGTTCATCCAACCGAATTGCATTAGGTTACATTACTGGCGCATTTGTCATTGCTTCTGCCCTGATTATGTCGTTTGATCTGGGACCAAAGATCTATGGTATATCAGCTATCGCTTTCTTTGGTTTTATTGCAGCAGGACTCCTGGGCTTCTGGCTGGCTACTTCGATTCTTCATAGCGGAAGGTTCTAAAGATACCCAAGGGAATATGAGCGGGATATCAACAGGTATGCCCCAACAATCTTTAAATAGGAGTTCTGCCCCTACCTGCCCCACATTCAGCGTGCGGGTGGCACTTACTAACAGCGAACAAGCATCTCAAAAAAAGCTAAAAAAACCAGGAGGAATGACTATGGAAGACTGGAAACTCTATACAATGGGCGACGATGATGATGGTGATGATGACTGGGACGGCAGTGATGATGGGGACAGCGATGAATAGGGATTCCTGCACTCCTTTATTTTTTATTTTCCAGCATCATATGAGGTCATAAACAACACACCATAATAAACTTAATAAAGAAAACCGCAATCCTTCTGCCCATGGCTAAAATCCTGATTATTGTGGCTCAACAGAACTTCCGCGACGAAGAGTTGAATGAGCCACGAAGACTTCTCAGCGCAGCAGGACATGTATTAGTCATAGCAAGCGTCAACGCTGGAATCTGCAAAGGTATGCTGGGCATGGATGTCACGGCAGAATTAAGTGCCTCTGAAGCCAGGCAACGTGTTGAATACTTTGATATGGTTGTTATGGTAGGCGGAAGCGGAGCTTCTGCACTTGCAGACGATAAAGATGTGATTGAGCTCTTAAGAAAGGCGAAGGCGCAAGATAAGTTGATGGGTGCTATTTGTATTGCTCCCACGGTCTTTGCAAAAGCAGGCGTTCTTGAAGGCAAGAAAGCAACAGTATACAAGACACCTGAAGCGATCAAGATTCTTCAACAAGGAAAAGCCATCTACATACCTCAACGAGTGGTTGTGGATGGAAAACTTATTACCGCAGACGGCCCGCAGTCTGCTACAGAATTTGGAAGAGAGTTGGTTAAGCTGTTACAGAAGTAGGGTGGAATGGGGTTTGAGAGAATATTTCTCAATATGTTCGATGTAAGATTGCGTTGCTACTTGCCAATAACTCCAAAAATATAAAAAGAAGATCTGTTCTATGGAGGGAAAGCTGAGAAAAAATTAAAAAAGAGGCTTAAACAAGCTTGAAAAGAAGCTTGAGATATTTACTCTGTAAGGACAAAGGGGGATAGATTGATGATATCTGACGGACACGACTATCGCAAACATGCTCGTGTTCATCTTTACACAGGAGATGGTGAAGGAAAAACAACCACAGCCCTTGGCCTTGCCCTCCGCGCCTTAGGTCACAATCACCGCGTTGCCGTTGTCCAATTCTTAAAATCCAACAAAAAAGGGGGAGAATTCAAAATCATGCGAAAACTCGCTCCCCGCTATGAAATTTATCAGTTTGGCAGAGAAGGAACCGCACACCTCTCACGGCCAGAGAATATTGATTATGTTCTTGCAGACGAAGGCGTTAAATTCACCGAGAAGATCCTCAAACGGACAAATAACAAGCCAAGACTCCTTGTCCTTGATGAAATCAATCTTGCAGTTGCCTTGGGTTTAATTAAGGCTAATCGCGTTATTAACCTCATTAACAAAGCAACGCCGGACATGACCGTAATTCTTACCGGACGCAGAGCACCTAAGAAGATTGTGAAATGCGCTGATCTAATCACCAATATGCGCATGATTAAGCACCCTTACAGAGGAATGCGCGGTGCCGTAGATGGTGCAGAGTATTAGGTAGGTATACTTAAGAGTTTCTTTATTCCATAAATTTATAACACACTATCGTTTTTATCATAATAACAACTATTCTGTTGCATCACCATTTACGCACGAAGCGCGGCTGAGTTCAGAACGCTGAAGGCTGCAAAAGCAGGGCAGGAGATGATGCAACCAGGGAGTTGGTTTTATTTTTAGTAAGTAAAAAAGAAAAAGTTCAGAATTAAAAGAGAAAAACAGAGAAGGTTAAAAAAATTAAAACAAAGGCCTAGTTCTTCGCATGCGACCTTCTGAAGTACCAACCCAGGAAGAGCGCGATGACGACTAAGAGGATTCCTGCTTTCAACACACCCGGCATCTTGGATGCAGCGCCTTTTGAAACGACTTTCTCAGCACCGGCAGTTTCTTTCTGCTGTTCTTCTTGCTTCTCTGCTTCAGTAGCTGCAGTAGTATCGACAACTCCTTCTTCAACTACAGGAACTGCTGCAGGAGTAGGCAAGGGCACGGAAGGTGTTGTAGATTGAGCTACAGGAGCTGCAGGAGCCAAAGGACCTTTCGGTGCAGGTTTACTTACGCCGCCACCGCGTCCTCCGCCACCGCCACCAACTGATCCGCCGCCACCGGCTCCACCAGCACCATAACTGGAGAATCCAAGCCCCACTGCATCAGGAATCGTACATTGGGCATTGTCTGTACCAAAGATACAGGTTGCACCCGAAGTCACGGTTTCGCAGTTTGCTCCATTATCATCGCAGTGATTGAGTTTCGTTCCGGTTCCAGGAATTTTTACCTTGACTTGATCAACACCAGTACGCTGTTTAAAGTTCTGGTAGTGATTTGCATCAAGACCTAACAAACTCGTACCCGTAATAAATCCAGAGAGATTCAAGGTTTGTTTTTCAAAGATATCCACACCTTTGAACTCCATGTTGGTATTGTTGCTCACGGTTCGCACAAACATGGTCATGTTACTCAACAGGTTGGAATGTGCTTTCAGCGAGTATTTCGCACTGTAGTTGGTGAGGTTGATATTGGGAATGTCCACTACCCAATTCGTTGGAATGATAAGTTTGAAGGTAATATTCGTAGCTTTTGCTGCAGTTGACGCATTCTTACACTTACTAATAGCACAGTTGTCAGTGGGGTCGCAGGTCTTCACTTTGTAATAGTAAGTAGTATTCAATGCAAGACCGGCAATATCAGTGGTGTGGTGAGGACGATAATTCGTCAGATCAATACCATCGTCCAATGCTTTATCGCTATGGGATGCATTGAGGGTTCCACAATTGGAGTCTGTGCCGTAAAAGAGCACTGAACCATTGGATGGCTCATCCGTACCGTACATAAAGCTCAGTGCATTCGTAAGTTTGGTATTAATTTTATTCGCAACAAAGTTGGGCGCTGTGCTATCAGTACTCACTGCACCAAAGCTTCCAGCGCAGAAGAATGGATCATATTTGCAGTCGAAATCATTGCAGTCAGTAAGGTCATCGTTATCATTATCCTTGCCGTCTTTACAGGCAGGACCAAATTCCCCAGGGAAGAATCCAAATTTCTTGAACTTATCGCATTGAGAATTATCTTTATCTCCTTGACTAAAACAGTCAACAAGATCAACATCGATAGAAGTAAAGTCAGCCGATTTTGATCCAGGGTTTACACGGTCCACAACAGTGGTGGCGTTACCTGTTAAATTTGCAGTGGCCGCATACGCACGCCAACCAACCGAGGTTTTAACATCTGATTTTCCTGTAAAGGTATCTTTGTCAATACCAAAGATGGGTCCGCCCGTAATCTCACAAGACTTTGCTCGCTTAGACTCAAGGGGAACATTGGAAGGTGACCATTTACCTGATACGCAGTTCATGGTTAAAAGGGTCTCTATGGGCTGATTGGCGCTACTCGTTTCAACAACGTATTTAAAGAGATAGTCGTAACCCACTACTGAGGAATTATCATACGGCGTGCAACCTCCTGTCTGAATTCCATCCGTATCTAAATACAAGTAATAACGCGAGGTGTTCTTTCCCTCACCATATCTACTATTTTTCAAAGCAAGAGTCTGACAGAGTGAAGATCCGGCCATATCACTTACAGGAAGCATATACATATACGCCTCAGAGGTTTTCTTGACTCCAATTCCTGAAAGGTCAAGATAATCCTGTGCAGGATCATCAGTACCGTTGATCGTATCTGAAACAATAATTTCAGGAGGTGTATCTTGGAATTCTTTAAAGAAGGTTGTTGATAAAGAGCCATCACACACTCCTCGTCCAATTCTCACGCGTGTAACATTGTTATTACCCCCTGCATTCGAACGTTCTTTCACGTGTTCAGAGAGATTTCCATCAATCTTAACCGTGGTAGCATTTGCAGTGCTGGTAACGGTGTTGTTGGCATTGACACCATCCAATTGGAGTTTTGAATAATTAATCTCCCAAAGTGCTTCTAATTCTCCTTTTGAACGAAGCGAACTGGTATTGAAGAAGTAGTGGAGCGTCTTACCACTGCAAGTACTTCTGTTATACACATTACAACTTCCTGCAACACAGGTACCGGTTGTCCAGTTGAACTCCATAAGGAGAGTACTATTGCAATAGAGCCTGGATGTATTCATGGGAAATGAAGTCGTAGCATTACCAGTCTCATCTTTACTTGTAACTAGACTAATCGTTGAATTATTATTCGTCACATTCCAAGTGAGGTTGTACATACTGACATTGGTTCCATTCACCGGTCGTTGAACACCAATCGCAAGCCAAATTTCAGGAACATCAACCTTTTCATTATATCCTGAACCGCTGCTCAGATTTTTAATAGGACCGTGAACCTTATCAGTCCATGTACATTTGTCGTTAGTCTTACAAGCACTAATATCCCCATCATTGGAGTTACATCCCCCTACAAAGTTTGAAGGGTCACAAAATCCAGCAAACCATTGACAGGTTCCATTGTCAAACTGAGTGCCTTTGGTAGCATTTTGACAGGTTACTTGACTTGTAAAATTAGTATTTGCACAAGGACTTACACAATTCGCATTGGCAAAGCCTTCAAAGGTACTTCCGTGACTTCCCCCTTTCCAAGCACAATTTGCGGATTGGCAAGCAGACTGGTTGTTTTGAAGTGTAGCATTATCCTCACAACGGATAAGAGATTCAAGATCACAAAAATTCAGAGTACTGTCCCACATACAGCCAGCGGCATTCGCACAGTCTGAAGAAGTCGTTTTTCCGAAACAGGTCCTCATGTTACTCTGATTAACCCCGCATTGAGGATCTGCGGTAAAGGTGCAGGTACCTCCTCCATTAAAATTATTACAGTTTGCTGCATTTAACTTGAGGGTTTCATTCTGGAAACACTGATCACCAACAGGAGCACAGTATCTGAATCCAAAGGTATCATTAGTCCAGAAACAGTTCGTTACTGCGCTACAGTTTCCTTGCGCACCGTTGCCATATTTAAAGTTAGTATACCCAAAGCAGTTATTACTATCAGCTTCTGATCCACCACAAAATGAGTCTGTGGAACAGAAAGGGTCAGCACAATCCGTCTTTCCATCACCATTGTTATCATACCCATCATAACAGATTTCGAAATTACCCCCTTTCTGCTGACAGAAGTTGAAGGTGGTATCCCAATTACATCCACCGCTTGCTGTCGAGTTACCGCAGGTACTTTGGTTGTAACAGAACGTACAACCCTGATCACACGTTTTCATAGAAGAATCCAGACAAGATTTAGTAATATTATCCCATTTACAGCCTTTTCCCGAGATATTCAAGCAGGCATGTTGAGGATTCGGTTCAAGGTTACAGTCTCCACAAAAGTTTTTACAATTGAATCCACCAAATTCCTGCGAAGGCGTACACCAGCCTTGCCCGTTAAAGGCATTGGAATCTACTTTGAACTTACAGCCTGCTACAGAAGCATTACACTGTGTTGAAGCTACAGAAGTACTCGGCCATACGGCACCACTTGCACTGGAATTATACTCACAGCCCCAACATGATTCAGAACAAGCAGACAATCGTCCTATAGAACCTTTAAAAGCACCTCCACCGCCACCAATAGCAGAGAAGGGCTGGACATCAAATCCATATTCACACCAGTTTTCTGTCGTCGTTCTTCCTGAGACAGGATTATAGGTAGTATCATTCTTCCATGATCCGCCCATGAGTTCACAGGTACTCTTACTTCCCACATCATCAAAGTCATTAAATTTTGTGTGATCAAATGCTGTTGCTGCACATTTTGATGTGGTACTATTCCACACACACGGCAAAAAGTATTTTTGAGCAAGAGCGGTACAGTTTGCTTGAACATTCACATAACCCGGAGCAT
>DUFX01000032.1 GCA_013331695.1 Candidatus Woesearchaeota archaeon | reverse complement strand
ACTTTGTGAACAAGAACTGTTTGGAAATTTTGCACAGCATTGGCCCTTAACTAAGATCCTTGATATTGGCGGAGCAAAAGTCAAAACGAGTTTTGGCACTGAAGAAGTTCCTCCGATCCCACCCCATGTACACTTCGGCGAAATTGTCGGCGGAAAAGCAACGAAAGTCGGAAAAAAAGAAGCATACTTTCTTCCTCCGCTTGATGTGGCTCCTTACAACAAAGAGATGGGGAAAGTAATCACACGATTGGGATTAAAACCCACTGCAACAAAAGAGCAATTTCTCAACGCATTAAAGAACTTTGGAAAAGACGACGTCATGTACACACTCCTGAACGAATATGAAGCGCAAACGTATGACTGCTGGACCATTCAGCCGGGTATCGTGCATGCTCCTGGCCCGTGGTTGACCTTTGAAATCCAAAAACCCCAAGATGATTATAATTTATGCGGCTGGAAACTCGGCATGCGTCTTGCGGAAAAAGAGCATGCAAAAGAACACCACGAACAATGCTTGCGTGGCCTCAAGGATGAACAAGCAGTGTTGCAGGAAGTGGTTGATTGGCAGGCGAGCACCGATGCTCATTTTAAACAGCATCATTACCATGAAGCAAAAGTCCTTGAACAAGGAGACTGGGGAAGACGCCTGCAGATTTTCTTTGACGGGTTTTATGGGGAAGCTTTAGAGGTTAAACCCAAAAAGATGTACACCCGACCAGCGGATGAGAAACCCTATGCAGGCATGGTGTGGTCAGGAACAGGAGAACTGAATGATCAAGAGGTTGACTGCGAGAATAAGCTGCGGAAAGAATTCCTGGTGACGCCGAATACCCTGTTGTTTGTGAATAACATGAAGAGCAATCATCCTCTGCTGATTTATACGGTTTTTCCGATTGAGGAATAATGCGTTCTCGGAATTTATTTCTAAAAGAAGTAGTTAGTGGAACGATTTCGTTCAAAAAAACACAACATTTATATATTATTCATGATTATTGAATGGTTATTCACTTATATTGAAAATGATACCGAAGAACACAACAAAGGTGATAAGATACTTATTAAGAAATCCCAATGAATGGGGTTATAATATTAATCAGATCGCTAAGCTGAATAAGATGAGTGTGGGTAGCGCATTTAAGATTCTCAAAAAACTTGAAAAAGATGACATTGCTGTAAAAACGGAAATCAGCAATGCGTCTCATTATAAACTGAATTTTGATAATCCCGAAACCATAAAATTATGCGAACTTTTTCTTTTAACAGAAAAACGAAGCATCAAAGGGTATGCAAAGGTGTATGCTGATGAAATCATAAAGTTTAAAGATGCTGAGATGATTATTCTGTTTGGTTCTATTCTTAAAGGAAAAGAATGTAATGATGTTGATGTACTCTTTATAACTCATCAAACTAGAAAAGTAAATAATTTTTGTTTAGAAATATCCCAAGTCAGAATCAAACCGGTTGTTCCATTAATTATGGAGAAAAAAGATTTAATAAAAGCAATGAAACAAAGGAAAGAAGCTATCTTAGACATGATGAAAGAGGGTATGGTACTGAGAGGCGAATCCCTTTTTGTTGAGGTCATAAAAAATGTCAATGCATAAGCAAAAATTGGATTGGTGTTTGGCAAAAGAGACGAGGATGAAGAAGGTTAAACCGAATGATAAGTTGTCAGAGGAACACATCAATAAAGCAAAGCATAATCTTCGTGCAGCAGATTATAATATCAAAGGTGGTTTTAGTGATTGGGGTGTTTCGCAATCTTATTATGCGATGTACCATGCTTTGCTTGCAGTACTTTTCAAGCTGGGTTATGAATCTAAAAATCACAAATGCACCATCAATGCTGTTGAATATTTTATAGAAGAAAGAAAGATCCGTCTGGATCTGAAAGATATTGCATTTATTAGAACAACTGAGCAGATGACTTCCAAAGATGCAAAATCACTCAGGGAAGAATTTCAATATGGAACAGAAACATCAGTTAACGAGAAACTTTTAAGAGAGTTGTTAGAGCATGCAAAGAGCGTCGTTGAAAAGGTTGAAATTGCGTTGAGTGNNTAAAAATAAAACGACTTAGATAAACAACGGCGCCATCACGAGGGTAACGGTCGCAAGCAGTTTGATCAAGACATGAATGCTTGGTCCAGCAGTGTCTTTTGCTGGGTCTCCCACTGTATCTCCAACAACTGCCGCTTTGTGAGCGAAACTGCCTTTTCCGCCGAAGACTCCGGTTTCAATGTATTTCTTTGCATTGTCCCAAGCACCGCCGGCGTTATTCAAGACTGTAGCAAGAAGCACACCTGCAATGGTTCCCACCATCAGCAATGCTGCAACTGCTTCTGCACCGAGAAGAACTCCCACCACAACAGGGAAACCTACTGCAAGGATTCCGGGAAGGATCATGGTCTTCAATGCCCCTCGTGTCGTGATATCAACACAAGCTGCGTAATCAGGTTTCACCTTTCCTTTCATGATGCCTTTGTTCTTGAATTGTCTTCGCACTTCTTCAATCACATAGCCGGCTGTTTTTCCAACTGCACGGATAGCAAGTGCACTGAAAACAAAGACGAGCATAGCGCCGAGCATTCCCCCAATAAAGACTTCAATTTTTGCGATATCAACAACACCAAATGCTTTTCCTGTTAAGTTAGCAACTTCATCAAGGTATGCGGAAAACAAGAGGAATGCGGCAAGTGCTGCACTGCCAATGGCGTATCCTTTAGTAAGTGCTTTGGTAGTATTTCCGACAGCATCGAGGCGATCGGTTTTTTTACGGATTGCTGCAGGAGCTTTGGACATTTCAACAATACCACCTGCGTTGTCGGTGATAGGCCCAAAGGTATCCATGGCAAGAATGTACGCTGCACTCGCAAGCATACCCATCGTGGCAACAGCGGTGCCGTAGAGACCGCCGTGTTCAACACCCGACATTAAACCAAAGAGGTAGGATAAAAATAAAGCCGCTGAAATGACGAGCACAGGCATTCCTGTACATTCAAGTCCAACCGCAAGTCCAGTGATAATGTTCGTTGCCGGCCCCGTTTTAGAGGCTTCAGCAATTTCCCGCACCGGTCGATATTTGTATTCGGTGTAATATTGTGTGATGTACACAAACAGAATGCTCATGACAATACCCACTACGCCTGCGTAGAAGAACCAAATATTTCCGAGCATGATATCCGTAGCAAAGTAAAATCCAAGGGTTGCGAGGATTGCAGTGATATAATATCCACGGTTCAATGCTTTCATAGGATCTTCATCTTCCCGAGCACGGACACACATGATGCCGATCATACTTGCAAGCAAGCCAAANNACATTATCTCCCACCAAGTCAGCGATAACTGCAGGGTTTCGCGGGTCATCTTCAGGAATGCCTGCTTCAACTTTTCCAACTAAATCAGCCCCTACATCAGCTGCTTTGGTATAAATTCCCCCGCCGAGCTGGGCAAAGAGTGCAACGAAACTTGCACCAAATCCAAAACCAACGAGCATAAACGGTGTGGTCTGAGGATTAGCGCCAAAGAGATAGAATAAACCCGCAACGCCAATTAAGGAAAGAGCAACAACAATCACACCAGAAACTGCACCGCCCCGGATAGCAACTTTTAATGCTTCAGCAGTGGATGTGCGTGCTGCAGACGCAGTTCGAATATTTGCGCGCACAGAAATATACATACCAATCAGACCTGAGAGTGCGGAACATACGGCTCCCACCACAAAGGCAAAGGCAGTTTTAATCGCATAGTCCCATTTTCCGAGAAAGGCATAGACTCCAAAGATTAAAACAGCAACCACAATTGCAAGGATTGCAATGGTTTTATATTGTCGTTTGAGAAATGCATTGGCACCTTCACGAATGGCGTTCGCAATGTTTTGCATGGCGGGTGTTCCGGTATCTCGTTTGAGAACATCCCAGGCAAGATAAGCAGCAAAGAGAAGCGCTACCAGACTAATGATAAAAACGTATAATAACATGGATACACCCCACACGTATCTGATTTAATCTGATTCTGATTTATTCGATTTAAATCTGATGGTGCGAAGAGAACGCAAGTGTTTTATAAAT
>DUFX01000049.1:21711-23068 GCA_013331695.1 Candidatus Woesearchaeota archaeon | reverse complement strand
GCGTATAATCATGCGACCTGGCGTTCTACCTCTTTAGCAGGATTTTTGTTAAGCCAACTCTTTGAAAGGGAACAGAGAAACATTATCATTGGAGTTCTTCTTGACGGTGATGATAGAGTAACTGATGAAATTGCCTCCAAAAACGGGCCTCAGCAGAACTTTTGCGGAGGAGCAAAGCAATCGCCAGCAACGAATAACTTTGTCGGCTGTGCAGGTCCAAGCAGAACCTCTGATTTCGCTCGTCTCTTTTTCAACAAAGATCTCAATGCAGTGATCTTCTCTGGCTACGCAGACATTCGTGTGCGCATCGAGGGAGGCGGTTGAACATGCTGAAAACACCACGCTCTTTCAAAAACGAGAAGGTATTGATGATTCTCCTCGTTCTTTTGCTCTCCGTACTTTCTGTCTCAGCAGATAACGACTTAGGACTTGATCCCGCCACCCACCTTGTTTCCATTACAAGTGATAACCGTCTTTCAGCCCGTATCGCAAGCTTATTTATTGGAGACAGTGTTCGCTTCCAAAATGATGACGATCAAGAACACACCCTTATTCGCACCCAAGGGGAACAAGGTCCTGCACGTATCACTTTACAAGCTGGTGGTTTCCAAGAGGTTGCGTTTCCTGAGGAAGCAACACTTTTTGATAAACGTATCATCTACACAGTTGACAACGAAGATAGTGATGAACGGATTTTTATCTCTGTGCAGTCCCTCGCTCTACCTGATGCTCCTCGTGGGATGACGCGCCAAGTGGTTTTGATTCGTTACAATCGATTCAGTACAACTTACCTCTCAGTTCCTTCTAACACTGCCTTGTTGTTTTATAATCTTGATCAAGTCTTTCATCGTGTGGCGGGTCCGCTTCTTGGTCAGGGTGTTGTCGAGATTGCTCCCTCAACGTTTGAACCCTATCTTTTTTTAAGAGATGAAGAAACCTTAGTATACACCCTTCCTGATGAACCAGGCGATGAACAGGGCGTAAGACTTACTCTTGATATTCAATCAACCTCAAGTGTCCTCAATGCAGTACTATTCTTTATCAAAGTAAAAGGAACAGGTTTAGTGCGAACGATTACTGCTTTGTTTAATCCACTAAAAGAAATTTCGAGAAGTGATGTTGAACTGTTGCACACCATAAAAACATTCGACAAGTTTTATCTTGCGCGCAATGGAAATAAAGCAGTTATTGGCTTCACAGAAAGTCGAGATTTAAAAGCAAATCTTGCTAAAATGCATGTGTACTACAAGAACATCGATTTCGACATTTGTGCAACACTCCTTGAATTTAGAAGACAACACACGATTAGTGAAGATGATCTGCAATGCATCCACCGCAACAACCAATACGAAGTCAC
>DUFX01000049.1:0-21676 GCA_013331695.1 Candidatus Woesearchaeota archaeon | reverse complement strand
CGCCTCATTGCTGGAAACGGCGGTTTTATCAGTCCCGAAAGCTTTATGCAAACCGATCAGTATCGTGTGCACTATGGCCTTGTTGCTTTTGAATCAAGGGAGCCAGAATTCTCACAAGACGATGGAGCTTACACCTTTGGGAAAGAAACCGTATTTGAGAAAGGCGGTGTGGGTCATCCTCAGTATCCGTTTGGAAAAACTAATCTTCCCCCGTTGTGCCAGCCTGGCGGTCCGAATGATGTTGCAACGATTGTCTATGCAAATCCCTGTCCTGCAGGATCCTATGGGCCAAGGTCGATCCAAGAACAACTGACACGCTACATCCGCCAGCATCTCACAAGCTGTATTAATGTTGAAAACAAACAGCGTATTAAGGATGTAACAGGTTTTGAAGTGACTGCTGAAGAACCTGAAGTCACACTTATCCTGGGAGAACAGGATGTTACCGTTACTGCACGTTATCCGCTTCAAATTGCTGGAGAACAGCAGAAAACGCAAGTTGCAGACTTTTCAAAGAAACTTCCCATCCGCCTCAAGCGTGTTTATGGCTTTGCTTCTGATGTTCTGAAAGCTGATCGACTGCTTCTTGATTTTAATATCAGCAAACCTGGCCATTACGGAAGAAGTAAATATAATGATTCGGGGTTGTCTGTGCAGATTTCTAACCCCCTTAATGAGACTCCTAACTCGCCTCAGCAATTTGATGATCTCGTCAGTATTGTTGATGGTGGTTCTGTTGTTNNGGGCCTATCGATCCTTTTGAAACTGATTTGGTTGTTCCCATTGTTGGCGGTTCTGGCCAGTTGGTTATTGAAGTTATTGCTTTTGATCCTGATGAGGATGAGTTGACCATGACGATCAAAGGTTGGGGATTCGATGACACCGGGAAAATGATTAAAGAACCCGAACCTGTTGGCCAGCCGCCTGAAGAGGATTGTCCTAAAGATATTGCATTTTATCAAGACCAGGGCGACGGATTCAATTATCTTATGGAAACCTGTATGATTCTTGAAGCTCCTCCTGACAGCATCTGGCAGAGAGAAACTGACGAAGCGTTTGCTTCATCCTACCTGAAGCTCACGCATCCACTTATCGAAGAAGATTTTGGTTATCACACTCTTGACATCAAGGTCTGTGATCCAGAAGGTTTATNNGTTTATGCGACTCTCAAACCGTAAGAATCCTTATTGTGGATCAGATTGCTCCTTAGTTTCATGTTTGAGACGATTTCTTTTCTGCTGTTCGGTTTCTAGAAGATAATTTTCAGTTGTACTTACTTTTTCATTTGATGCAAGCTCAAGCTTTTCTCTTGCATCACCTGCGATCGTTCCTCCTTTTTGTGCAGCATCCTTGTTCTCAGAAAAACCTTGCGCATCTTTTCCTCTTGCTATTTTTGTGGTTGAAGCTTCGCCAAGCATACCAAAGATTAACTCAAGATCATCCATATGGTCCCTAAGGTTTTCTTTTTCCAATCCTTTGAATTTTTTGTATTCGCTCGGAGTCATGCCAAAGGTTGCTTTAGAAATTTCTGCTGTCAAGATTGCATATTCTTTTTCAGTTCCAACATCGCGTTTTTTCCATTCATCAGTAAGTTCATCTCGTATGGCAATACCCCGCACTCGTTTTTCAATCCATTCATCAGAATACCCCTTTGCCCGATAGAGTTCTTTCATGCGCTTTTGGGCTAATTCAGGATTTTCTATCTCTTGTACTCGATCATAGCCTACTTGTGCTAACCATTGCTTAAATGGCTCTGCTTTCGGGGAGGGAATAGATTGAATAATACGAAACATGTTTTTGGTGTTTGCGCAGTCAGTTTCTCTTTGTTTACCATCTTCTGCAAGTAATTTCAACCGTACACAAAATGTGTACAGTTCGATGCCCTGTTCAGCTTCACGTGCTTTAAGCATATTCCAATAATTTCGGGGGTTTTCACTATTGGTAAGTGCTCCCACAACATCAATTATCGAGAAGTGCCATTCATCGTTAAACCAAGTTCTTCTAATCTTCTTATCTTCAAAAACTACCAATGCATAATTTTTGTCCATAACCTATCTTTGGGGTGGGGATATATAAACCTGGCGTGCACATCTGTCCAGTGACCAGTGGCCTTGACAACATTTCGGAAGAGTTCCGGTGTAAAATGCTCCTGCAGAACGATTGCAATTCGGAAATCTTCCGGTTGCCATAGCAATTTTTGAGAAAATGAAGTGTCCAGTGCTATTAATCATTCTCCACACGGGGAGCAAGAATAAAGCTCAAAGCAACTTTGTCAATCGCTTTGTAATCTAATCGTAAGGGATAATCTTTATTGAATTGGATAACCACCTCATCAGCAAGCTTGCTTCCGTTCATCATCTTCTTGAGGTATTCAAGCGAATATTTTGCCTTGATCGGGCTTGCACCATGTACGTTAATCTTGGTTGTGTCGCTGTCGCGAATATCAATATGAGCTTTAGTCAAGTCTCCTTCTGCGCTGACGCTTAACTTTCCTTGTTCTGCATGGAGGCTGACGCTTTCTCCCACAATATCCGCATCTTCAATCGCTTCGTTAAAGACCGAAGCATGGGTTTTGATAATGGATCCAAAGTTCAACTCAGGAACCCGCTGTTCTTTCTGTTCTAAATCAATAATCGGAAGCGAGAAGGTTCGTATACTGGTTCCTTTCAGAATCACTTTCAGCTTGTTGTCTTCCAGCTCTAAAGAAAGGATGTCGTTTCCTTTTGCTCTTCTCAGAATCTGCTTAAAATTATTCAAATTAATTGCTATCTCCACCTTTTCCCCAACAGAATATTCCGTACATGCGCTTGATAAGAGCTTGAAAATAACCATGGCCACATTTGCAGGATCCATGGCAACCAATTCGATAGCTTCCGGAGTAATTTTTAATGAAGCTTCGTTGACCAAGTCAGAAATAATGGTGATACTCTCCTTCAAATACTTGGGTTCTGCCAGCGTCAGTCTCATAGCTTGTTGTCAACGCAGAGCGATATTTAAAGTTTGTGCGCTTCCAATATAGATGTTTATTAATGACAACGCGGTTTTACTCTGTTTTAGTGTATACCCCTTAATAGCTAAACAAACTCTTTTGATTATCTCCCCGCACCAGATCGTCAAATGAGCTTCCATAAAATCCAAGGATAGAATCGGCAAGCGGTTTCACCTGTTTGTCAATGTAATGCTGGTAATCAATCGGATTTCTTCGTTTCTGCACAGGTTCTGGTCCTTCGGTAGTAATGTAATACTCAATAATATCCCCATCTATTTTCTCCAGCTTTCGTGCTGCTTTCACATGGGGCGGTGTTGTTTTCGTGTAATCCGCTACCCCTTTTCTCAGCGATTTCCGGTAGACCAGCAAATCATCATACGTTCCTTTTTTGATCTCTTTGATAAAGTCGCGGACATATCCGGTCACGTCTTTTTCATGGAAAACTCTCTCAAGCAGTTCGGTTTGAAATTTTTTTGCAAGTGCAGTCCAGTCTCTTCGTACGACTTCAAGCCCCACAAAGTTGAGTGCTTCTTTTCCCTCTTTCATCAAAATACCTGCATACCTCTTTTTTGCTCCTTTCTCAGATCCTCTGACCCGGGGAAGCAGAAATTTCACATAGGTTTTTTCAAACTGGAGTTCGAGATAGCTTTTTCTTTGGTACTCCTGTTCTACAAACTGCTGGTAAAAGGCAGTAATCTCTTTGGCAATGTCCTTGCCGATTTGTTCTGCTTCTTCAGTGCTGTCTTTTTTGGTGTTCACAAAAATACTGTCGGTGTTATGAACAAGAACATTATTGGCAAAAAAGCGGTGTGTGTCTTCAATTTCAAGATCATATACGTCCCCTCTATATTCAATCGGTTCTATCTTAATAACTTTTGATAAATCAAAATCATAGTTTTTAATGGTTCTGCGATGAGTGCTATTTTTTGAAACGAGTGAAAGTCTTTCCTGTTTTCTGTTGATTACAAAACCAACTTTTTCTCTAAACGAAAGTGCATCTTTGATGTAAATATGCTTCGAAATGGTTTCACTTTCTTTACCCTTGTATCTGTTTTTTCTTGTTTCTGAAAAGGTCGAATGGGAGATGCCAACAAGATGTAAAAGTCTACTTGTCATCTTAATGATCTCCGTATTCGTATTAGTAAATTTGATTATGGGTTTTTTATTTCTGAAAAGGACGCTGCCATCAGCTGAAAAAAGACCTCGGAGAAATGAACAGATCGCTTCTTGTTTCTCCCTAAGGAGAAATGCAGGGATACTCTTTTTAGACTCTTTTCTAAATTCATCATTAAAAAGTCGAACTAACCTCAACCCATTTATACAGATATCTCCTTTTTTCTTAAGCCAATAATTTTTGATATACTCTTTTTCTTTCAAGGGAACCAACACTTTTGTTATAATTTCCCAGCTATCAAGTCCACCGGCAAGATGGAGGTAATAGTTTTGTTTTTTTTGCCTATCAAATGAGCCATCGCCGATAAAAAGGCCCATAAATTCATATAATTCCCGGTGGTAATTTCTCGTCTTAATACTGCTGCGCGGGATGTTTTTAATGGTAATAATTGTTCTTACTCTTTTTCCAATATCAGTGGGTTTTACTTCAATAAGCCGATCAAGGTCAGCAAGCTGATTATTTTTTTGTTTATTCACATATCCTATAAGTGAATGGTCTTCAGTAACATCAATATAGTGGTCATTCGTAAAAAAAATCCGATACATCTTTTTTTGTACTCTATGTTTCATTACATACTTCACTTTTTTGAAGACGCTTTTGCCTTGAGCATCTAGGGTGAGAACGAGCCTAGACGGTGGAAAGAAATATTCTTTTCCATCACTCGTTCTTTTCTGTGTCCTCTCAAAAAGTTCTGAAATTTTTACAAATCGAATCGTTCCATTTTCGTTCATCACTATTTCAGTATCTTTGCCGACACTATCTCCATAGATCACTTCATATCCTTTATCAGCAATCCTTTTTGCAGTGAGCTTGATAAAATGCTGTCCAAAATGCGTGATCGCATTGGCCATGTCAAGACTATAAAATCTGCAGGTCGGATTTGCAAGCACGCCGAACATGGAGTTCATCAGAATCTTGATTGCATAGCTTGCTAAGTCATTCTTCTGTTTCTTTGCCTTGTCTCGGTTTTTCCATAAGGTTTCAAGAATCTGAGGGAGGATGCCTTGTTCTCTCATAAAACAAGCTCCATTGGGTGCTTTAATCAGCGCATTGCGTTCTTCTTCTTTGAGTGCTTTGTAGCGTTTGCTGGTTTTGTCAAGAAAGCGATATGGATCAATATTAAACGTTCTGATGAGGCTGGGATACAGGCTTTTGAAATCAAAAACAAGAATGTTCTTGTAAATTCCCGGTTTTGATTCAAGTACATGCCCTCCCTTAATGCGTTCTTCGCTTTCTGCGTCGCTTCCCCTTGCACCTTGTGCAACAAGTCCTCGCTTTTGTGTTTCTTTCAGATACACAAAGTCGAGCGATGCAATGGATGCATTGACTCTGTCAAGGGACATCCCTGTCAAAAGGGAGCGATGAATCGTTAAGGGCATGACGCCTGCAGCAAAAAGAACGTCGTAGGTCAGCTTTGCATCTTTGAGATTGTATGCAGCAAGCTGTTGCTGGTCTTCTTGGTAGAGCCGTTGAATTTCTTCATGGCGTGCTTCTCCGGTGATCAGTTTTTCTTGGCCAAGAAATTTTTTTGCTGCAGTATTCAGTTTGTAATTCTCCATCTTAATGAATGCTCCTTTGAGGAGCTGGATGCCATCCAACACTTGTCTTCCTGGAATGTCAGCTTTGGAATCAACGAAAAAAGAAGTCTGTATCATGAGTCTTGCTTCATCCTCATTTCTGCCAAGGGTAAAGGGAATTTTGTGTTTTCGAAAGAGATCCCGCAAAACCATCAGATCAAAATCGATGAAGTTCCAGCCAACGATGACATCCGGATCAACTTTTTTTACTTCTGCAAGAAAAGCCTCAAGCAGGGTTTTTTCATCCGGTACCGCAACGACACCGTTCGGGTGCTGTTGGGTAATCATGATAACCTTTTCAACCTTCTCCTTTTCTCCTTTTTCCTTTTCCCCCTTTCCAAACCCTTCGGTGTACAGCGAGAGGCACAAGAGTTGTTTTGCATCCATGGTGGTTTCAATATCAACCGATAAGATCTTGAGTTGTGGGAAATAGGTTTCCCGCTCTTCCTCGGTGAGGGGGATGATGGTAGGATCGTGATAGATGCGCTGCGGTTGTCCAGATCCGGGTTTTCCGTTTTTGTATGCTCCTGTAATCGTGCATGCTCCTTGGATGCCCATGTCAATCATAAAACGCGTGGTAAATCGAATATCTGCTTCATAGCATTTGATCAGCTGTTGTTCAAACCTGCCTCGCAGGGGTTTCACATCGCCAGGAATCCAGAGTGTGACTTTGGTCATCGGTTCTCCATCAAAGTTGATTGCGTTCGTGTCTTCAAGAGAAAATGCCATGCCGTCAGTCAGCTTGAGTTCTCCATCAAGAACAAGCTGGGTCAGCAGAGCTTCTGCTTTTATTTTATCCTGTGTTTTGATGAAGAAATACGGCTTAAAGGTGTGGATGGACTGAAAGCTCTCGCCATTCTCCAGTCTGCCATAGAGATGTACATATGCTTTGCTGTTCTCTATGCGATAGGTGCTGTAAATAATAAACGCCTTGAGTGCTGTGTGCAGAGTCATAGTGCACGAGAATCCCAGAAGTTTTATAAATCTTCCTTTACATGGGTCTCTTGATGGATACTCTAACTTTTATTCTATAACTAATGATTTCCCGTCTTTCATCAACCGCACTTGTTCGGGTTTATATCCCATCTCTCTTCCCAGCGCTTCAACAGGCTTGACCATTTTCTCAGGAGCATGGGAAGGAATAATATAATGCGGTCGTAGCAGTTCAATCAGTCTCTTCTGATCATGTTTTGAGCCATGGCCAGAAACATGGATGTCTTTGATAATCACAGCTTTGGTTTTCTTCAATTTTTTTTCAAGCACTTCCCGGTTTTTGATATTCACAGGCGCAGGAATCGTTCTGCACGAGAAAATGATCTTATCTCCTTTCTCAAAACGGAATTTATAGATGCCGTCAACAATCTTGGACAGCACCGACTGCGGTTCTCCTTGATGTCCGGTGCAGATCACGAGGTATTTTCCTTTATCTTTCTCAATTTTCTTAAACATTTTCTGAATCTTATTCTTAAAACTCAGCACCCTTGATTCCTGCTGAAATTGAACCAGTCCAATCTGTTCTGCAGCAGCAATGTATCTTCTCAGCGATCTGCCGATAAACACCACTTCTCGGTGCAGTTTTCTGCCAAATTCCATGATCGTTTTAAGCCGCGCAATATGGGACGAAAAGGTGGTGACCATAATGACCTTATTGCGGTCGCTTTTTTCGTCTTCCAGGAGCACTTCTTTGAGCATGGCCCGTGCTGTTGCTTCAGAGGGTGTTTGTTCATCATGTTCTGCATTGATGGAATCAAGAAGCAGGCAGCGTACTTTTCCTTGATTTCCTAGTGCTTCCAACCGTGCATAATTCGTGACTTTTCCGAGCACCGGTTCATCGTCCAGTTTAAAATCATTGGTATATACAATCTGCCCATACGGTGTGTGGAGCACGGCAATAGCGGACTGAGGAACTGAATGGGTGACATTGACCAGCTCAATGCTTAATCGTTCGCTGATCGCATAGGGTTTGTTTTGTTCGATTGCAAGAATGGGAGTTTCCATGTGGAAGTTATTGTCGCTGTTGATAATATCAATCACTGCTTTGGTGTACGGGGTGCAAAAGACTTTGCTCTGGCATTTGTCTGCAAGAAAAGGCAGTGCTCCCATGTGGTCAAGATGTGCGTGCGTTGGAACAATCGCTACGACCTTGCTGAGCCATGGCCGTATGGTGTTGAGGTCAGGAACAATACCCAGCTCAGTTAATTTTTTTGAAGAAAGATCAATGATTTCAGTCTCCCGCTCTTCTTCAGTGTAGCGGATATATTTGTCCATCTGGAGGCCCATATCAAAGATCACGACTTCGTCATCCACTTTAACGGCTACACAATTCTTTCCGACTTCATTAAATCCACCGACACAGTAAATTTCAATCATGGGTTTCCTGTTTGATTTCCTTTTCATTCCTTGTTAGGTATTTGTGGTGATATTCGTGCTACTATTTGTCGCACTTTGGTTGGTGGAGGAGGTGAAGGTTTGATTTTGCAGCAAGAGGGTTTCCCTGCACGCGTCTTTTTGTTTTGCAAAGTCGCACACGGTCATGTTGTTGAGTTCTACGGCAAGCGTCGTGTAGCAGGTATCCATTACATCAAATTCGTCAATGACGCCATATTTTTCCAGCTCTGCACATTGGCTGAAGTTTGAGGAGGAAATGATCGTGCTATAGTCTTGAAGGCTGTTCTCGCGTTTCTTTTGCAGTTCTTCTTCAAGTTCTTTCTGCTTTTTCTTTTCCAGCTCTTCCATACTCCCGAGATTATCTTTTGCAAGCTCCTCTCTTTCTGCGCCGCTCATTTTGTTGTTTTCTTCTTGCTGCCGTTCTGTGCTCGACTTTTTCCGCGTCGATTTCGTTTTTTCAACTTCTTCTCCCAATTTTCTCGGCGATCGTTCTTCGCTTGCCTTTTCAGGTCCTGCTTCCTGCACGGGTTGTTCGACGTTTTTTTCACCCGCATCCTTCGGTTGCTCAGGCGGTTCGATGCTATAGTCACGCAGCATGATCGGAATCAAGAAAATCACGATAATCACAACAACAAGCAGGGGTTTAGGATGTTTCTTCACCAAATGCACGGTTTTGCTTTGAGCCTGATGAAACCTGCTGTCGCCAAACTCTGGAAGTTTCATTGCCATGTCGATGTTCAGGGTCTTGTAGTTTATAAAGTTTTATGGGGGTGAAATACGGTTGGATCTTTATCTTTTTATAATAATTCCTGTTGGGGGTCGCATCATTCCCTGTCAGCCAAAGGCTGGTTTTACCCCGCGCCCTAGGCGCGGGCCCTGAAATTTTAGCCCCGACGCGAAGCGTCGGGTCAAGCGCGCGATACGCGCGCAAATAGTAATGCAAGAGAAGAGATTATTGAAACTATTTTAAGTAAGAAGTAAGATTTATATACCATTTCCTTGTTTTCTTCAGGTATTATGCAGAGGTAGCGAAGTGGTCAAACGCGCTGGACTCAAGTTCGTTGAGTGATGAGGCGAAAGCCGATGACACGACCATAGAATTCCACTGATGAGGAATCCAGTCCCTTAGTGGGTTCGGGGGTTCGAATCCCTTCCTCTGCATTTTTTGTTTTAATACTCAATCAGTTGTTTTGATTTTCGAACGAAGTGAGAAAATCCTCTGGCAGGAGGTGTCGGAACCTGGGTTCTGACGTGGGAATCCCTTCCTCTACATTTTTTAATTTACTCATCTTCAGAAGATTTCTACTGCAACTTTCCTAATTTCCCCTCAATATTCCTGAGCTGTTTTTCCAGTTCATTCAATGAAAGCGGGGCCGGAATGTTTGCCTTCTTCGCCTGCTGTGCAGCCTTTTTGCTTACTTTTGTTTTGTTTGCTGATCCTGGCTGGGGTTTCTTCACAAGCGCAGCAATGGCAGGAACGGTTTGTCGCGCATCTCCGTTCAGTTTGGGAGTACTCACTGCAGGCAACTTTGCCTTCACTTTATCCATCACGGTAGAAATAGCTTTTTCCAGCATCACCAGATCTTGTATGCGTTGTTCCCGCTGGTGCCTTAACTCTTGAATCTTTTCAAATCTCTGGAGCATATGGATTTCTGATTTTAATCCCTCCAGAATTGCTTTTCTGAATTCAACAGGGGGATCAATTTTTACATAGCTGGGAGTTTTTTCTTTCATCGTATCTTCTCTTGTTTGTCTTTTATTTTTCGTTAGCGGTTGCTGTCCAGCAGGATCGTATCCATCAATTCAACACGCTGTTCAACTTCATCAAGCTCTGATGTCCACTGAATCGTCTGCTGTTCTTCTTGTTTCTTGAGCTCTTCAATATCTCCTAAGACCTGCTTTGCTTCTTTGAGCTTGCCTTTCAGCAGATCAATCATCTGCTTGACTTCTTTGTATTCTTCTACTTTAATGAACATTGGTTTGTTATCCATAGGAATCACCTAGCTTAATTTTGTTGTTTCAAAAAGTGTTTTATCTAACATCACCAGTCGTTTTTGCATGGATTCAGCCGTTCTCTTAAACGACAGCATCCTTGCTTTTTGCTTGGTATGAATCTGATGAAGCTTGATTGAAGCAGTATTGGCTTGTTGGATTAAATTTTTAATTTTTTCAGTCTGGCTTCGCATCGTTACATATCCTTCCATTTCAATATAATGTTCTATCTTTGCCTCTGCTTTATCTCGGGAAACGGGTTCTGCAATCTCCATGGGCATCAGTGTTTCGGGTTTAATGGTTTCTAAAAACTGCTGTTTTTGATTCAGTGACAGGAGCCTTTTTTCTTGTTCAGGAAGATCCAGCAACGGTAAATCAGATGGCAGTTCAGGAAGCGGAGGAAGTGATCCAAAGGTTTCTTGAAAACGAGGCAGGGGTTCGCTTTTTTTCAGCTCTTTCTTATATTCTGGTTTAGGAAGTTCTGGAAATTGAGGGAATCCTGCAAATTCATCTTCTCCTGGCATGGGTGGAAGCGGAAGCATTTTCGGTTTGCCTGCTGGTGCAGAAAACGCCTTGTCAAGATGGGGAGGAGGCGGAATATCAAAACCCAGGGTTCCTTCAATATCTCCATGGCTTGGTTGTGGGGACGGAATGTTCAATAACCCCGGAGAAGATTGCGCAGGAGTCTGAGAACTGTCTGTATTCTTCTTTTTGAAAATGCTGAATAAACCCACGCGTGTACCCCCTCTTTTGCCCCTTCTTGAGGGTTACTGAAGTCTTAGACTATTAAAATATTTGTGAGTATTCTAAAGAAGTAACAAGGGAAGTAGTAAGAAATAACGGTTGAGCGAATCATAACCAAAATCACAACTTCTCTTTTCTGCTGGATTGCATCCGGTGATACGTTCCTAACTCTTTGACTTGGAGCGCAGTTTCAAAGCTCACCACAGGACCTTCTACACAAACACGAAATCCTAGCGGATCAACACAGCAATGTCCGCAAAGACCAAAACCGCATTTCATCCAGCGCTCCATACTGATTTCACCTTGGATGTTGTGTGCAGTACACAGTTCAGCAACAGCTTTCATCATCTTATCGGGTCCGCAGGTATAGACCTTACCTATTTTTTCTCCCTGTTCGATTAATGTTCTGAGCGCATCCGTTACAAAACCCTTTCTTCCTGCACTTCCATCATCAGTTGTAATTAAAAGATTTTCTTCACCGATCAGTTTTTTGATGCGTTCAACATAGACAAGCCTCTTTTTCTCCCGTGCTCCCAAAATAAACTTGACGTGCATTCCTTTTGCAAGTGCTTCCTCGGCTAACAAGGTCAAGGAAGCAGAACCATAGCCTCCTCCGACCATAATCATCGTACAACCTTTTTCTTGATTTTCTTGAAGGTGGTATGGTTCTCCATACGGCCCTCGGATGCCTATTTTTTCTCCGGGTTTCATCTCATACAGACATCGAGAACACTCGCCCACTGCAGCAACCGTAATCCCCAGTACGTCCTTTTCAAGATAACTGATTGCAAACGGTTTCTCATTCAGCCGAGGCACCCATACCATCACAAACTGACCTGGCTTTGCCTGTATGGTGTGTTGGATAAAGATCGTACGGATCTCTTCTGCTTCATCAACACTTTTTTCAATCGTTGCAATAATAGGTTTTTCCATGTTTTCTCCACTTACTGGTTATTCCCTGTGAGCAAGCCCCCTTATTTCATGGAGACTTGCGTATCCTTCTTTTTTCATAAACGCAATCATTTCTTCTGTTACTTTCTTAAACACCTCAATACCTCGATAGTAAATTCCTGTTCCGATCTGCACTGCGGTTGCTCCTGCCATGATCATCTCGATGGCATCGTTTCCTGTGGTGACCCCACCTGATCCGATAATGGGAACCTTTACGGTTTTATACAGATCATAAATACAGCGCACTGCAATCGGTTTCATGGCATACCCGCTGATTCCTCCTTCCTTGTTTTGCAGAACAGGTTTTCCTGTTGCCACATCAATGACCATGCCAGGCATGGTGTTGGTTGCAGTGATCGCATCAGCTCCTGCTTCTACAACAGCTCGTGCAATCTCTTTAATATCAGGAACATTCGGAGCAAGTTTTGCAGAGACTTTTGCCATGGTGTTCTGGTTAACAATACGGATCACGTCAGCAGCATGCTGTGCATCTAACGCAAATGCTCTGCCAAAGTCACTTGCAGTGTTGGGGCATGATAAATTCACTTCCAGCATGGCAGGATTGAGTGTTGACAACTTATTTACCACTTCCCCAAATTCTTCCTTGGTTCCGCCAAATAAGCTGAGAATCACAGGCACCCCTTTGTCTGCACAATGCTTCATCGCAAACTCAAGTTCAATGAGGCTTTGATCTACACCTGCATTGGGAAGCCCTACAGCATTGAGAAATCCTCCTTGAAACTCAACAAGAATAGGATTTTTATGACCCTCACGCTCACGCGGGCCGATGGATTTCGGAACAATCGCACCTGCACCATGTTGTGCAGCAAAGACGCATGCAGCTCCTGAGATGCCGACAAGGCCAGAGGCAAGCATGGTGGGATTTTTCATTTTCAATCCGCACAAATCAACAGATATGTCAATCGGTAGGTCGACCATGGTTGCAGGATTTGCCGATCGCTATTTAAATTTTCACCCCCTTTAGGCTCTGTAGAAAAAGTTTGCGGTGAGGCCAGCGCTGCCAAGCGTAGTTCTCCTTACACCCCACCTTGTCGTGCTACTTGTAAGCGGCTTCGAAACATCACATGATACGGAGCGCAGCGCTGGCCATGCACTTTTCAAGACTTTCTACAGAGCCCTCTTTATACCTGTTTATTCACCATTTTTCTGCACCCGCAGCTGCCACGGAAATCTTCCGGTTGATTCGGAAATATTCCGAAACAAACCCCTCTCTTTCGGAAATACTGCTATCCNNCACGACCCTACCAACCCTGAAATCTTGAGAAGGATGTTCCGTATCCTTCTCTTTTTTCTTGTTTTTGATGGATTCACCATGCATGCATATGCTGAAACTTCCCCCAACACCCTCATTTATTTCAACGAGATTATGTATAATCCACCGGGCCAGGATAACAACAAAGAATACATCGAACTCGTGTCTGATAAGCCTATCAACCTTTCAAATTATCGCATTCATTTTAACAATCAAAGCGACCCTTTGAAACCCTTTCGTGAATTTCCAAACGACGAGAATTTTTCAACATCCTCTTTATTCTATTACCTTCTTGTTGAGGACGGCTTTAATCTCAGCACCATCCCTTCCTTTGATGGAAGTATCTATGGAATCGGAGAACGTACCGGTAAGAATCTGGACAATACACAAGACACACTTCTTCTCTACAATTCTGCAGATGATCTTGTTGCGCAGACCTCTTATCAGGCGTCTCCTGATTCACTTGCTTCTGGTCAAGGCTCTTCGATCTCACTGATTAATAGAAGCGGGTACGGAAGCTGGCGTGAGAGTCTTCCAACTCCGGGTGCAGAGAACCTCATCGATTTAGAGTCTTTTATAATCAATCAAACTCTCAATACTATCAACACCACCTTCACGAATCTTAGTGAATCAAACCTTACTGAACTTTGCATCATTCCTTCCTTCAGCATCTCAACTCCCCAAGATATCTACAACAACAAAGAACGCATTGTCTTTTTCTTTAATATCTCTTTCCCTCTCTCTTCTTCTCATCTTAACACCAGCCATGAGCAGGAACAAAAGGATTTCACCGAGGATCTATCCATCACCTACCACGTTGAAGATCTGGATGGCGAACTCGTTCGTTCTCCAACAACAACGTCCAACACCCATGCGAAATCCTTTACGCCAGCGATCAAAATCCCCCAGCAGGCCTTGCTTCTTCGTGCTGTGTTAACAACACCATGCGGCCAGCAGTCAGCTTCTAAGCTCATTGCTGTCCGCAATGGTCCTTTTCCTGATCCTAGCTCAGCGAAGGGTGATCTGCGCGAAAGTGCGGATTCTTCGGCTAGAAAAGACTTGCAACGAGTCTCCGGTAAAGAAGGGACAACATCTTTGACAAACAGCGAACGCAAATTCGCTGTGACTGTTTCAGATTTGGAGAGAACCTTCTCCCCCGGTTCTTTACATACTACGGTCGTTCTGGTTGATAATGAAAACAAGCCCCATCATGTTACGATCTGGAGTTATGTGTACCGTGGATCAAAGAGCTATTCCGGTGAACGAGAACAAAACCAGCAGGAATTTGATCTTAAAGCTGGAGAATCAGAAATGGTTGAGCTTGAGAACATTCTTGATGATGAAATCAAGTCCGGAGCGTACAAATTCAAGATCAAGGTGAGAAAAGACAACCAAGAGTCTACGCTTGACGTGACGCGGGATATTGTTGTTGATCTTGTTGGACCCGCAGAGAATCCCCAAGACCAAGAAAATCAATCCGTATCAAAAACTGAAGCCTTGACAGGGTTGATGCAGGCGCTTGTCAACACTTCCCAAACCCCCAACAACGTTACTTTTGTTCCTGCAATGCAAGAAGATGCTTCTTCACCGATCTATCAATCCAGTTCAGCAAAAATACGCAGTGCTCTTGTCTATTTTTTGATTGGACTCCTGATAATGGTGATTCTGGTGTTTGTGTGGAAATTGTGACCTCTCGTTGTATTTCTTGATCTCCTGAACCTCACTTACACCGCAATCCCTTTCAAGATCGACACAGCCAGGAGGTTGAACAAGAGCATGACGACGCCTGCAATAATAATATAGGTCATTACTGATTTGGTGAGATTCACTCCTAAATTATACCGTTCACTGAGCTGATCAGCACCTTCTTCAATGCCGTTGGTTACAATAGTCAGAATGTAAATAATCTCAACCACATAAATTCCAACAACCACCTGAAAATAAAATGGAGGTACGCTGTCTCCAAAGAGCGCGAGAAGACCTGCACCTGATCCGGGCTGTCCTCCTGCAGAAGAAATCGATCTGAGCTGGCCTCCTAATTTTCCAAGAATGGTGGTGATCATCGCCGTAATTCCAATGACAATACCTGCAATGGCAGGCGTCAAGAATTTAATCTGTGATTTCATGGATGAAATAATCTCGGACATCAGATCTTTCAGGCGTTCATTCACTGCATGGATCTCTTTGATATAGCGTGCCACATTGATGAGAGCTTGTGCGGCAATCTTCGGTCCTTTCTTGGAGCTTTCACTCAGGACTTTCATCGAAGATTCAATCACTTTTGAGGGATAGGATCTGAGCGCCCCATGCTCGGGGTCAAAGATTGCTTCATGCACACTCATTCCCAATCGTGTGATGTTTTGAGATACAGTCTGGAAAAAATTTCCTGATACGGTTCCCTGCATGGAATCTGCAACTTTTCCAAAAGCAATCTCTGCAGGTAGTCCATCTCCCAGCCTGTTGCCGAGCTGGAAGAGTGCTGAAGCAAATTCATTTTCGAGTTGTTTCGAACGTTCTCGAATTTCTATAACATTCTTTGAACTGATTTTATAATATAATCCTGCACTGAGGGCCAGGCCTAAGGTTACCAGGAGGCTGAGCATGGATGCTCCGATGCCGTACGGTCCAATGGGTTCTCCAACACCCACACCGTTACATCCTTTTCCAATTTGGTATCCTAACAAATTCATCTTGGCATTTGGATCTTCAAGTTTATTCGTAACTGCCAAACCTCCTTCTTTGTGCAAAATCAAGTCCCAATTACTGTCTCCTGCAAAGAGATGGAGAATCAGCGGGGAAAATCCAATGAGGATGAGCAAGCTCCCGACGATAAGCGAAACATAGAGTGGCGAGAGCTGGATTTCTTTTTTTCCTACATGAAAAATTATATTTCTAAACTTTCTGAGCTCAGGTTCGTCAGCAGGATCGCTGTCTCCGTATCCTGTCGGCCTGCTTGCAAGAATATTCTTTGCGAGGAAAAAGACGCCAACAGGAAGGGCAAAGTCGTACAATGCCATGATATGGTACCACTTGACTTGGCAGACAAAGCTGACCATCAAAGGGAGAATAACCAGGCCTAAAATAGGAAGGATAACTCCCAGCATGTGGAGCATCATAACCGGTGATTTGAGATTCTGTGCATAGTGCAGCATTTTTTCATAGGTTCCGTCAAGAATCACACTCAACGACTTGTCAAGCATTTCCAAGCGCCGTGCTTCATCGCCTTCATACAGCGATGATTCAACCAGATGGAAGGCTTCAATAAATTCAGGATCCCATTTTTTCCACGTCATGAGATACGCATCAAGGGACTCTTTGATCGATTCATATTTCCCTGTTTCAACATCCCAGAATACTTTTTTCAAATCAAGCGACAGGGGCGGAGCAAGGTGTTCAGAGGCGAATGCAATCGCGAGCTCCAGGTTGGAAGTATGGCGCATGTAGGTTACAACGTAAAAGATGCACAGCACCATCTGATTGCTTGCTTTCATCCGCCACCCATTCGCAAGATAAAACGGAATATTCTGGAGCGGCTTCATAATTGCTGCGCCGACGACCAGAAAGAAGAAAATGAAAAAGAGGGATTGAAAGATTGCAAACGTGATTAACGAGCCGCCAAGTGCAACAGCAATCGGAACAAGCACGGCAAACGAATAGACGCCTTCTATCGTCACCTTCAGATGCGCAATCTTAATTGCTTCTTGATACTCCTCAATCTTTGCCGGATCGGGCTTGATCTTTAGAATCTTCTCGCTCTTTGCGCAGCATTTTTCATACCAGCTCTGATTGGTTTCTACATATTCTTCACGGAAGGATTGGTAGTCGCGGCTGACCATCTCCCCGTCGGCGCTGGGTTCTGCAGCTCCTGTGATCTCCATGTGTTCATCAATTTTTTGTTTGTACTTTTGGGCAACGGATTCAATCTCACTCTTCAGCTTTTTCTCTTCTGCTGGCTTCTCTTCTCCTCCTTCCTCTTCTCCAGGTGTATCAAAAAGTCCCATGCGACCCCATGCTCCCCCATCTCGCGATATTTCTTAGGCTATTTTTTCTTAGGCTATTTTTGATAGTTCCACTTCTTCCTTTCCTTCTTTTCTCAGCTTGTTCTGCACAAAACGTTTTGCTTCGCGCTCTGTAAGAATCTTCCAGCGCTTGAAGATCTCGTCTTCATCCAACTTTCCAAGCTCTTTCTTGATCTGGTCAGATAAAATGTGCATCAAATCATTGCACCGAATCGTAAAAGGGGCTTCAAGGAGATCGGGTTCATTGAGGTGCTCTGCCATCTTCACTTGCTCTTCTTTGCAGTGCGCTCTCAGTTCAATATTTCTCCATAATGCTTCCCAGTCTCCTGCAAAATCAGGAACATTTGCTGCAATCGCCTTCAAGACATCACTTTCTCCATTAATAAAATCATCCGTTGTCTGGAGCTGATCCGATTTGCTGTCATACTTCATCAAGTCCACAAATCCGTTTTCGAGAAGCGGATCATTTTCCCAATGTTTTCTGACTTCTGTAATATTCGTTACTCTTCGTACGCGGTGGATGCCGTCTGCACTGCGAATAGGATTTGCAATGATAATAATATCCGTTGCTTTGAAGGACGTTTTAGGAACTCCAATATCATTGACTACTCTGTCAAAGACTCCATAAGGAGAATCGCCGTGAATCGTTCCTGCTACGACATTTGCTGAAGCTCCCACACGCATAGCTTCATAGAGTGCAACCGCTTCTTTGCTTCGGACTTCTCCCACAATCAGTGCAGAATCTCCTAATCGGAGCGTACTTCGGATGCCGTCTGCTGCACTCATCTCTGAGGATCCCTTGACTAAGGCAGAGGCTACTTTCATAGGCTGGATATTAAATCCCATCTCTGCAAGTGCATCAGTCGGTAGTTCAAGCGTATCTTCAACCGTAATCATGCGGTATCTTCTCATCACTTCAACCATCAATGCAGTAAGAAATGATGATTTTCCTGATGATCGCGTTCCTGCAATAAGAATCGTTCGTGTTCCATCAACAATAAAACTCAAGAGGCCTGCTGCAAGGGGCGTGATCATCTTTTGTTTGATGAACAACGGCAGGGTCCAAGGCTTATTTCGGTGTCTTCTGAATGAGAATGCAAGACCGGTTGGGTTTAAGGGTTCTGTAATGGTTGAAATCCTTGCTGTTGCAAAATCAAATCTCAGCTCTGCATCAAGAATCGGGTTTGCTTCATCCAAGGGCCTTCCTGAAATCATGCGCAGTTTTGAAGCCCAGCTCTCTGCTTCGGTTTTTGTCGGCGTGATATTCGTATCACAATCTGCATAATCCCCATGCACAATAAACATGGGTGTTCTTCCATAGGGGCTGTTGACGGAGATATCCTGAATTTTTTCATCCATCAGCAGGACTTCAATGAGGCCGAAACCAACAGTGTATCGAACAAGAATTTTTGTGAGCATTTCCAGTCTATCATCCGTAAGCTTAATGTTTTTGTAATTTGCAAGTTCAGTCATCAAATCTCTTCCGACATGGAAGAAGACTTCGCGCATTCTTTTGGGGTTCACAAACTCTTCTCGGGTGGGCTTGTGCTCTGCCATGACCTTTCTCGCCATATCCAGAAGATCGTATTCCTCTTCACCCAGCTTAAATTCAGGAGGAGTAACATGGTACAAATACTTCACGCTGTTGGGAAAAGAGAAAACGGAAACTTCAATGTCATCGCCAATAAGATAATTGTCAATTTCATCGCCTCCATGCGGATACTGCGCCATAATTTTTGTAAACATAAAATCAGGTTTAATGACCGGATCAAAAATTTCTCGATACACGTCGCGGTCTCCGATATGGTACCCATCCAGATGCGGAAGTGCAAGCATGACCAATCGGGTTCTTTCAAGACTTTTCATAATAAAATGCAGAACGCTCATGTACTTCTTGAGGCACTCTGCCTGCTCTTTGTCTACGGTCTTATCCAGCTGAATCTGCTCCTCGCGAAGCATTCGTTTCAGTTCAACATATGCTCCGATTGGCTCTTCCTTGATCTTCCTGTTGATCAGCAGTTGGATCACATTGTATCGTTTCTCAGCATAAATCTTGCATCGTCCATCAGCGCTGAGGGCTTCTAAACTAAACATATCCCGTTGTTTATGAAGCGTAAGAATCAAGTTGACAATTTCCATCAGCATTGCTGTCTGCTTGTAATCATATTCAAAATCACGCTTTTGGACAAAAATAATTTTTGTAGCGCCTCCGGTCTCAATGAGCATATCAATGGCCTTTGCCAGGTAGATCGGATCATCTTCAAGCGAGGGAACTCTGAGAAGGTTTTCGCAGTCGCAACGGATCATGATCTCGTTTCCTTCACGGATCACATCATACTTCCAACTCTCTTTGACCATACCAACCTCTTTTTTACACTCCCTTTGCACTCCTTAGTGTGCATGGAACCTGTATTGCAACCCTTCTCTTCATTTTAGGAATTATCTTTATAAAGATATTGTTACCTTCACCCATCTATTCAACGAGGCATCATCAAAAGAGGTATCCTATGTTTGGAAAAGAATCTGCAAACCAAGCACCCTATCCAGCACCCCATCTCGCCCTTGCAGGTCCTTCGGGTCCGGCTCCTCACCCCTCTCAAGGGGCTGAGCCAAGCGAAGCAGGAAGAAAGATGTTTGGAGAAGTCCAGCATGAAGGTTCGGTGCAGGATGTTGCCGGCCAGATTAATAATATCAGCAGAAGGCTTCGTCTTCTGGAAGAACGCTACGAGAATCTTCGTGATTTCCTGCGTTCTAATGAACAGCATGATATCAAATATCGCAAGCAGTACGACAAAGAGTTCAGCACCTTTTCTTCTGAGATGAATGAATATCGCAGAGACTTTGTTGATCTGCGGGACAAAGTACGGCTCATTGTTAAAGAGCTGAAGGAATGTGCAAAATCGGATGAATTAAAACTTGTTCAAAACTATATTGAACTATGGGAGCCGGTTACCTTTGTTACTGAAAGGCAGGTCGAAAAAATTATTGAGGAGAAACTTGCTGATCTCGGACTGCATCATGCAGGCATGAATCTTCTCAAGGCGGAAGAACGGGAAGAACAAGAGAAGATTTAAAAATTCCCCTATCTGGAAGGAGACAAGATAAGATACGATGGCACTTTTCAGCGACATATTCGCCAAACAAAAACAGCAGATGCAGGCGCCTGAAGTTCCTGAACCGTTTGCTGATCCATTAGGAGGTCCTGTTATGCAACAACCGTCACCTGATGATTTACCTGTTGATCATGTGCTTACCCTGCGCAATCAAGGCTTAAACAATAATCAAATTATCCAAACGCTCCAGCGGTACGGCTATAGCGTTGACCAAATTAACAATGCTCTGAACCAAGCAGATGTCAAAATCGGAGTGCAGACTCCTTTTGGTGCAGGGCCGGGTGCAACACTGCCAAGAGGCGGTCCCTACTATGATCCCAGTGCCATGCAAAATATGCCTGCGCATGGAGGTCCTCCAGGTCCTATGGGTATGGGTCCAATGGGTGGTCCGGCTGGCCAAGCTTCTCGTCAAGGACGTGCTCCTGCAGGAGACCATGACGAAGAAACCGGTGTTCCTTCTGCTTCTGAAGAAAAAATCCACGAAATTGCAGAGGCCATTATCGAAGAAAAATGGCAGGACATTACCCAGCATGTTGAAAAAATCATTGCCTGGAAAGAAGAAACTGAGCAGAAGCTTGCAAAAATAGAGCAGGATCTGGCTCATCTGACGACTAGCTTTGACAAGCTCCATGAAGGAGTGCTGGGCAAGATTGGAGATTATGATAAAACCCTTGAGAATGTCGGTACGGAAATCAAGGCTTTAGAAAAGGTTTTCCAAAAGATTCTGCCGGGATTTGTCGAGAATGTGCAGGAATTATCGCGGATCACCAGAAGGATAAAGGAACCGCAAGTGCAGAGTAAAGTTTAGGTGTTTGGTCTTCCCTCATTCCATTGAGTTCAATGGAGAAAACTAACGTTTTTAATCATTTTTAATTTTGTTTCAATATCTTTTGTTTGGAAGAGTTGATCACGTGTTTGCTGCATCTGTTCAATCTGGGCCATGAGCAGAGGCTGCTGTCGAAGCTGTTGTTGTGTTGCTTGTTCTCTCGTTGCCGGTTTTTGTTCTAACGAAAACTGACTCGGTTCAATACTAAAATGGTCAGATCGAATGCGTTTGAGTTCGTTGTTCATCATCGTATCAAGAACCTCGTCGATGTATATAAATCTTACTCCCCTACTCAACCAGTATCGCAACCTTTCCCGGACTTGCATTCTGTGCCTTGGGTTCTTTGCTCTTGTCAGCCAAGACCACTTCAATTGCACAGTCATACGTTTCCTTAAAGAATGTTTGTGCTCGTTCAAGCGCCTGCATTTCATTGTTTTGGGAAAGCCATTGTTCAGGGAGCCCTCCTTTTGCAACGCGGGGAACCATTTTGGCAATCTCACTTCCATACGGTTTATATTCGGCGGTCATCACAGCTTTCATCAGTGCTCCAGGATTCCTCGTCTTCTCCATCTCTTTTCTTAACTTCTCATAGAATCCATACTTCCATGCCGGGCTGATGAAGAAGGCAAT
>DUFX01000087.1 GCA_013331695.1 Candidatus Woesearchaeota archaeon | reverse complement strand
TCATTATAAACTGAAAAGTTCATTCACACATATCAGTCGAGGTGACCTGCATGGCAGAAAAAATCTTTAAAGGAAGCGTTTACGAAATTACCCATAACACCAAAGACAAAACCACAAGCAGAAAATATGTGCACGGTTCTCGAGGCTTCATCAAACCGCACGGCCAAATGCGCAAGAAACTCTATTTTNNCTCTTCATCTTCCTTAATATTAATATTCACTCGCCATCTTGGCCATATAGACGCCGCCAATTTCCTGCGCAACCACGACCTCATCTGCACCCACTTTTTTCAAGTGTTCCACATACTTATCATAGGTTGCTTCTGCAATGACCTTAATGCGCGGGTTCATCTGTTTTGCAAGCATGGTGACAAGCAAATTGTCTCCGTCATCATTCAGGCAGGCAATCGCAACTTTTGCCAAACTAATTTTTGCTTTTTCAAGATACGTTTTTTCAAAGCAGTCTCCTTCGATGGCTAAGATGCCTGCTTCATTCAATTCAGTGACTTTTTCGTTGTCAGCTTCAATAACGACTGCTTGTTTTCCCTTGTCTTTCAAGGCTCGTGCAACAGAAGCTCCCAAGCTTCCTCCGCCAAAGACAATGTAATGATCTTTTAATGATACAATTTCTTTCATGAGCTTCGCCTCCGCTAGATTCTTCTTTAAGCGATCTGTGAAAAAGATGCTTACCAATGTGATAATAATATACAGTGACAGAATGGCTCCTAAAAAAGAGAGCAGAAAAAAGAGCAGGGAAATGCCTCCTCCGATGCCCATCTCAATGTGTGTTACGGTTTTCATAGACTCAAACAGCGCAAATCTCAGATTCCCTGTCTTTTCATACAAATAGAACGTTCCTATGGCAATGAGGAGGACTAAGCAGACGAGGCAAACCGCTATCTTCTTGAATACCGATCGTTCGTCCTGCATCAGGGTCTGATCTTTCAAACCTGCACCTCTTTTTGATTACGCAGTCTCTAAGCCGAAGAGTATTTATAAAGATTTACTAAGTTTAGGAAGCGCGAGCGAGAATATTTAGCGGAGATGGATATCCGCAACAACCAAGGCATGATCCGTTACTGGGATGCTGGTGTACACATGCGTCTCTGCAACTTCCACTTCACGAGAAACCATCAGATGGTCAAGGTTTCTTGTTGGTTTATCATACGGGTGTGTTCTTTTATTCCTGCCGTGTTGAAAGGCGTCGCGCAAGTGAGTAATGGCCATAAAAGATTCTAAGGTTTCATAAGGGATGCTGTTAAAGTCTCCGCCGACAATTAAGGGACGTTCTCCATAGCGTTTTTTTGCTTCAATCAGTATCCGCGCAAGCTCCCAGAGTTGTTCTTCTCGATACGATGGAGAAAGCCCGATATGCGTATTAACGACAACGAGTTCTCCTTCAGGTGTTGCTACTAACGCCTCAAGCACCCCTCTTTTTTCAAGTGTCAAAGGGAAGGTGTGGGGCAAGGGATGTTCTCTGATTTCTTCAATCGGATATCTTGAAAGAATACCATTCCCTTGTCTTGACACTCCGAGAATCTCCTGTGCACAGCCATAGGCACGATGTTGAAAACCTCCTGCCCCCTGCGCGACCTCGAGTTGATTGACACGTGATCGAGAAAGGAGGGTTTTGTGCAGGCCGTCGTCAACTTCCTGAAGGAGCGCAATATCAACCGTTTTCCCAACAGGGTCTTCTCCTTCCAAATAGTTCCCCATACGTTCAAGAGTCCTTCGTTTATACGGTGTATCAACAAAAGCTCGAAACACTGCCGGGGGAAGCACATAAGCATGCCACACTAATTGTGCAGACCCTGCTTGAATATTCCAGGTTGCAACGCGCATGNNATGTCTTCAAAACTCTCAGTTCGCCAAATCCTAAAGCGCTCAGGTCTCTTTGCTTCACGGGAAGCCATGGAACAAGCCGTACAGCAACAGCGCGTGCTCTACAAACAAAAACCCGTTCCCCATATCATGTTCCATATTCCTGCCAAGGACTTTCTGTTTGTTGATGGAAAACCTTTGCGTATGCTCAAAAAACGCTACTTCATCCTCAACAAACCCAAGCAATATACCTGTCAGAAAAATGAATCCTATCCGTATGTTGCTGATCTCATCAAGGTTGATGAACCGACCAAGAAAAGCCTGTTTCCGGTGGGAAGACTTGATGTTCCGAGTACAGGGCTTTTGATCATCACGAATGACGGCGAATTTGCGAGTCAATTACTGCAACCTAAACAGAAGGTTCCTAAGACCTATAACGTTTTTCTGAAGTATCCATTAACTGACGCTATGATCGATCAACTCCGGGCTGGGGTGAAGATTCACCTCAAAGGAACCGCAACTGAGGAATCCTATCAGACCCTGCCTGCACAGATTGTTCGTCTTGCTCCTGATTGTCATGATCGCTGTCTGATTACGCTTGTCGAAGGAAAATACCGCCAAGTGCGGATGATGTTCAAGGTGGCAGGGAATATCGTGCTGGATTTATGCCGTGTGCAGATCGGCGGATTAAAACTTGCTGATGTGAAGCTTGCAGAAGGAGCGTATTGCGAAATGCACGGTGAAGAGCTGAAGAAACGCGTTTTCGCTCCACAAACTATATAAATCCAGGAGCCAAAATCAAGAACAGACAAGGTCATACGAGGTGATGTCATGGGACGCTACAGTGGCCATATCAAACGCATGCCTACTTCTGAATCCTTTGGAGAAATCTATTCCAACCAAATTGAAGGTTTAGTGAGTTTCTTTGACCTTGCAGAAGGACGTCGGGCAAAAGGCCCTGGAAAACTCCAGAGCAGAACACGCGTCACCTTTGAAGTGGATGGACGCGGCCGTGCGGTAGGCCTCATCAAATCACAACTGCTTCCGGAACGACGGGGAATCCACAAAGATTACCAAAGAAGTACGCATCGGGGATATTAACAACGATCTTAAAAAGAATTCTTTATTTTTCTTTTCTCTATATCTTCTTTACTTATGCTTCCTTGACTTCTTGAACTTCTTCTTCCTTCTCTTCAGTTAAATCTTCTTTCCCTTCAACTTGAACTTTTCTTTTTACATTCATCGGAAGCGCATGCTCGGTTTCCTGTACGCCTGCTTTAATCTCCCGCATTTCCCGTGGTCTTCTTCTTTGCTGCTGCCTTTCGTTGGAAGGGGGAGTCAAATCATCAATGGAACTGGGTTTTACAACATTTTTTATTTCCCCTTTCACTAAACCCATCACTCGAATTTCGCATGCTTTCAAAGGGTACAGATGTTTTACATAATCAACCAGCGTACGCTGAACACGATAATTGACAATATCCCGTGCAATGGATTCATAATCGTTTTGTGAAACATAATGCGCAAGATATCTGCGGGTGATATTTCTCATTTTTGTTGCAATACTTTTTGTTGTCAAGGATCGCGTAAGAAGAAAGGGTTTAAGCTGCACCAGCACGCCGTCGCTGCTTTTGCAGATAAACGAATCATCAATGCGGTCGCGGTTTCTGCGTACGAATCGTTTGATATATGCAGGATTGACTTCATAGGTTTTCAATTGAGTATATGCCGTATCTCCTTGTATTTTTTCTACTTCAAACGTTAAGTCCACATGCTGATTTTTCATGTCCCGCGTCAGGTGCATAAGATTAGCCATGACGGTTCTGCCCAGCATCATGTTGGGTTCTAAAGCAGGACTTTCGCCAATGACTTGGTTATTAAACAGTTTAGGAGCAAGAATCGTATGCCAGCGCTTTTTCTTCCAAATATCGATTGGTTTTGCAAGTTTCTTAGCTTTACTCATGGTATGACCGGTATTATAAACCAAGCGCATATGGGGGGCTTTATAAAGTTAGCGGTTGGGTTTCTGTCGTTAATTCTTACACAGTCCTTATTCGTCTGATTTATCCATAAGGTTTAAATATGGGGAAGAATGCACCTCTTTTAAGGGATAGTTGTACGACTAACAACCCGTTAAGAAGATGGAAATGTGCTGAGATGGTAAAGGTAAAACAACAATCAGGTTTACACATACTTGCAGGGACTCACATGGTACCTTCTCAACAGCCAGATCCGGAAGACGAATCTACTCCTGACCCAGAAGAATTGTTTGAGCAACTTACTTCAATGGGTCTTCGTTCTGCAGGGGAATTGCTTCCCCATCATCGAAGGTCTCGCGTTGTTCTTTATCTTTCTGATCCTGAATTGAAGGGGCTCGAAGGCATTATTCGTCATCAATACGATCGCATTGTTGTTTCTGGGAAAACTCCTCGAGAAGTGATAAATATTTTTAAAGGGGAAGGAAAAAAATCTGAACGAAGAACGGATGTCTATGTTACTGATGTGGGTGTTACAGAGGGGAAAGAGGATGCTATTTTATCCGAACTTTCTGCACGATTTCCTTCTGCAGGTGTCGTATTTGTCGATCCTCTTTCTGTAGGATCTTATCCACAAAAATCGTTCTTAGGGGTACTTTCTGTTGAATATGTTCCACGTGGCGAAATTATTGATGAGCGATATAGCACTCTTCAAAGTGCAATCAACCGAGCTTTGCTTCGTAGCAGGGAAAAGCGAAGAGAAGAAGGTCTCAATGCTTTGCGTACAACGCTTGAGGCGCTTCGCTACAATCTTGACAGTATCTCGGCAGGCCGTTTAAATCATCGAGATCTACTGCCTGAAGATCTCAAACGCCTGTATTTACTTTCTGAACGTGTTGTAACCGCTGCTGATTTGGAAGCCATTAGGAGAACAGTATTTTTCCTTCGTGAAAATGTGACGGAACAAGGAGTCGTTGTTGTAGGTGGCGACTATGTGGTGAAAGTTGTCTCCCGTGATCGTGCACGTGCAGTCGTTGCAGATGCGGCTTTCCTTACGTCTTATCAGGAGGCATTTCCCATGGAGCGTGTTCTTCTTGCATTGGTGCATCCTGAATATCGTGTTGCATTAGTTTGGAAGGAGTATGTTCCTGGTCCAACGCTTATGGATGTTGTTGAGCATATCGCAAGCGGATCAAGACCGAAACCTCTTAAGCATTTCAGACGTGCTCTCGTTGATCTTGCTCTTGAACGTGTAGATTTTTGGGAACGAAATGCTTCTGACCGTTTTGTTGTTGAAGGAAATAGAGATCCAGCTGTTGTTGTAGACGGATACATCAAAAATCTTGAATTAGCACTCGGAGCTTTAGAAAAACGTTATGGGCATCCACTTACCGAAGCTCAACATGATATATATACTCAAGCAATTGCTGCACTGAACTATCCTCAACTTGTAACTGGCGATGATCTTGTTCGTCGTATGGACTCTACGTTTCGCAATATGATTCTACGAACCGATATTCCAGAACCCGACGATACTACTCTTCGCCCAGAATGGGTAACAAAACGTTCAGAATGGGTGGCAAAAGTTATTGGCAGTTTCCTTGGTCAGAATAATAAAACTAATACAGCAAAATTAAGAGAATCGGTTGTCCATGTTGATCTTTCTGATCGTTATGGACATGTACTCGAAAATATGCTTCAAGTTCTTGAGACACGTGATAGCGGTTTATCACCCTTAGATATTGTTCAACTTTTATCCGCTAAAGTCGGAATGATTGAAGATTCGCAGAAACAGCATCGTGTCAGAGAAAGTATGGGTCCTCTTGGCTTCTATCGGACCATGCGGGAAGCCTACTTTTTTGTAGAACGTTTTGTTCCTGATCATTATTATGACGGAGAAAGAATAGAACAGGTTGGAACTTCTGATTTTGAAGAACGCCACACCCACCTTTTGATCGGAATCCACCATTATGTTCAACGTGCATTAACCTGGCTGGGGTATGTGAAAACAGGTGAACAAGCAAAACTTAATGACTTAGTTTCTCGATATAGTGCCGATCGTTGGTATAAAGATCAACTTGCACCTCTTGTTAGGAAAAAATCACTTCAGGCCGAAGAGGTAGCAGGAAGCGATTATACTCCTTTTTTAAGTAGCACCGATGCACCCCCTCTTGTTCAAGCAAATGAAATCTTAGAGCAGGTACATCGCATCAGACTTTTCTCTGCTTTAACATCCTTACTTCATGATGCCTTCAATCGTCAACTTAACAGTTCTACTTTCCAATATCGTCCTCTCAATGGCGGGGATAAATACGATGGCTGACTCCACCCCTACATCATCGGATGAAGCGACAGCAAAAGTTGCGCTTCATAATCATACTTTTCATTCTGATGGTTCTGAAGGTGTAAAAGATCTTATTCGTCATGCAGCAAGAGACCAAGTAACGTATCTCGCAGTTACTGACCATGATAGTTCACAAGTTTGGAGAAAGCGATTTGAACGTTTGAGTCGTTTATCTCCTTCAGTAACATTAACGAGGCTGCAACCTTTTCCAGGAGGTTATTTGTTTTATCCTGAAGAAAGACCAGGCCTTCTTATGCGTATGTATTTCGGAATTGAATTTACCGTGGTCGTAACAAACCACCCCGAAGAATCAGTCCATATTCTTGGTTTGGGTATCGATCCTCCTTCTCCCGACCATCAAATACAACTTAATCGCATTGCACAAGCTCGTTTTGAACGCGTGAAAGCAGTAACCGAAGAAATTAACCGAAGAGATGATGGAATCTATCGAAGAATACAGCTTACCTGGGATGGCCCGGGAATAACCGTACGTTCAGTCATTGGCCCCAGTATGTATCCAACACGCATGCATATTGCGGCAACCATGGACCAGCTGGGAATTCTTCACGAATTAGGATACGAAGGGCCACGCGAAGTTGTCGATGATCCTAATTTTTGGAGAGAACTTCCTACAGATTTTGATGCAGGGATCTATCCAACAACGAGCGATCTTATTGCGCGTATTCATACCGAAATGAAAGGTGTTGCAGTGCTTGCACATCCTGACAAATGGAAAAATAGGAAATCTTTTTTAGCGCAACTTGTCGATGAAGGTCTTGATGGTTATGAGGTGTATGGTCGTGGTGCATATCGAAGTTCTGGCCATCATCTCAGCGAACGTGAATTTGAACGTGCGTTGCTGGACGAGANNTTATCCAAATAAGTCATTGGCTTATTAGTAAATGACAACAAGTCGTATAAAATATTTTGTCATTTACTATAACTTTTTTATAACTCCATCACCAAATAGGGTCCAAGATAATTAAAAATTTTCTGAGTGACCGTAAGAATGTGATGTAAGGTCACTCTATCATATTTTGTTTCTGCCTCTTCGAGCGCAGTCAATGCTGCTTCGATATACTTCTTTCTGAGTTTGGCAATTTGGGTTAACTTTACCATATCAAATTTGTAAAAGAGTTCGTAGAAATCGCGTAAGAGTTGGTTTACATTACTTAACAGTTCTAAGGTTTTTTCTGAAACTGTAACCGATTCTTTTCTTCTTTCATAGAAATAGGTGCAGAGATATTTATACTCGTCAGCAAGTTTTTCCAAATCTTCAACAATGTAATACATTGCTCCTGTTTTTGAGGGGGATGTATGCCCTCTTCGATTGAGGTATCTTCGGCATGCTGTTGTAAAACGGTTGTTCGTTTCTTCAAGAAAGACAATGTTTTGGAGGTGATCATAATCCTTTTTTTTAAGACAGGTTGCGATATCTTCCCCCATCGATAATAAAAGGAGAAAGATTCTTCTCAAGATAGGATCAAATTCTTCAAATTGCCCGGTTACATGTTTTGCAACACAATGGTTTTTTCCTTGGTCAATAATCTCAAAACCTACGACTTCTTTCCCCATGGCTTCTTGAATCTTCTTAATGAGCTCAGGATTATCAAACGTGAATCGAATTTCATCAACTCCCCGTTTATACAATGCGTGAACGCAACGAGTAAGCATAATCCCCAAATTACTCGCATCAATTTCTACACGTTCAGGATTACTTTCCTTATTCACAGAGATAATAATGCGATTATTATTTTCTTCAACTTCTATTTCGTCTCCTTTTTTGACATTATTCAGTTTTGCCCACTTTCTTGGAAGCGAAACAAGCTGAGTTGAATCTGCTATCTGAATGACTTTACGTTTCACGGCCACCACCAAAAAGAGTCTCTCAAATGAATATAAACCTTAAATAATCCTTAAATCTATATAAATCTATCTTTTTTATGAAAAGATTATAGGTTATATAATTTTTATAAAATATAAGGGAAAGTTATATATAAATCTTCGGCTATTTTATGCTTTATCCTTAAAAACAAATCAAATAAACTTCACAATCAGCACATAAGCAAAACCTGGGTGGGGTGAGATGCGTAGGGCACTCACCTCAGCCGCTATTTTTATCTTTTCACTATATCCTTTAGCATCACACTCTCAGCACATAAGCAAACCTTGGATGGGGCGATGACGCAAGTCAGAACCCCCTCCTTTGTTTTCATTTCTTTACCCTAGTTTTTATGATACTGATCATATCTCAAATCAAAAGTATATACCTATAGCCACAGTGCATATATACTCATTTCACTTCCCTTCCTTTAAGATTTTCAGTCAGTGGGTTTTGTTCTGGTGTTGGTAATTGTTTTGCTGGCGTGTTGATATTTATCTAACGGCAGAAGGGGTTTTGCAAGAACGTGTTTGATAGGTTTTGCGCAGAGGAACCGACATTCCCAAGGTGTACCTATGAAACCGCTTTGCTCAGACCGCTTAAACTGGTGGGAAGAGCACCTCAAACCAGGATATAATCCTGCAACCAGCAGCAAACGTGCGCATACTGCCTTGATGAGAGAGATTGATGACTACATCGGTTTCGAGTTTGATAACTAATA
>DUFX01000086.1 GCA_013331695.1 Candidatus Woesearchaeota archaeon | reverse complement strand
TGAACATTCTTGACCTGCAGCACAGGTAGTTTCAAGTCTCCAAGAAGTTTTTGAAGCATCAGATTTGCAAGTATATTTTGCAAGAATCTGATTTTGTCTTGGTGCACTATTACAACGTCGTTCTGGAGTCTTAGCCCATTGAGCACAGGCAGGAGTTCCGCCGGGACCACCGCCCCTAATGGGCTTCGCTTTAGCCACTGCTTTCTTCGCAGCAAAACCGGTAAATGAATCATCATCATTCCAAGAATTGTTAAACATCATCACCAAACCAAACACTGCAACCACAGCAACAATCAGAAGAGCAAATCGTTCATTTCCTTTTTTCCACAACATTATCAACACCTCTTAAGTACTTTTAAAATGAAATAATGAACTAAAAACATATTCTGTGTTTTAGGATTTATAAAGTTTGTTTTTTTTTGAAATTTCGAACATTTGAGATGGGAAAAAAGAGCGAGACAGGTGTAAGAAGATCAAGACAATCTTTAAAAACAAGAAGACATGACGAGCCTGTATGGGAAAGACGAAACAAGAAAAGATGAAAGGAAAATAAAAAGAGCATCAACAGAGTAAAAGCTCTAAACAATAAACATCAACAGGAAGAGCAGTACAAACAAACCTGCAATGCCGAGCAAGAAGTAATCTTCTTTTCCTGCAGTGGCTGCTTGGCGCGCTTCGTGATAGCGGAGCATACTGTGATTATATCCTTTCATGCAATCACCTACCCAACAAATCTTGAGCATGAACCGTAGTGTGGTTTATAAAGTTTTTGTGATTTTAAAGAGCAGAAACAAGGTCCTCATAAAGATTATAAGGTAGATAATAATAATTTCAACACTACTGCATCACCCATCACGCGCAAAGCGTGGCTGAATTCAGAACGCTGAAGGCGACAAAAGCGTGGCTGGTCGAGAATGATGCAGTCAAAGGAGTTATATTTTGAGTAGTATTATTGTTCGTTAGTAAAAAAAGAGAAAAGAATAAGAGAAAAATGAAAAGTTTATCGCTGCGCTAAGGTATAGATCGCTTTCAAAGAGACGATCATGGCCGCTGGTGCAACAAAGAGCAGAATGTACATCATAATTGCTTTCAACAACATGCCAAATCCAGGAAGAACGCCCAAGATTGCATTAAAGGATCCTGCACCCACCATTAAAGTTACCGAAGCAACAAGAAATTCCGTTGTCTCTGCACTGGTCACGTTCAGCAAACCCACTAAGAAACCGAGCACAATGAGAACGCTGATTGCTAAGGTTCCTCCGGCGCCGAATAAGCCCAAGAGAATAGCGAGCAAGATGCCTGCAACAAATGCGTAGTGGCCGAAGTTCTTTTTAGCTCCCTGAAATTTTACCATCATTACACCTCTTTTGATAAGAATAAGGGAGAAGGGGGAGTTCTCTTTTTATTGCTTCCTGTTTTTTACCGTACGAAGTTTGAGTAAAGCAGATGCGACATGCTGAGGATTCCAGCCCCCATGAACAAGACGCTCAGCAATGGCTTCATCCGTCAAACCGCGTTTGCGTGCGTTGAGGATATACCGTTCTATTGCTGATGATGTGGTTGATCCTGATACCTCTTCAACTGCACCAAACGTCTTCTTGACCTCTGTGCTCTTCCAGCCTGAGAAACTCAAACGCTTCTTCAGGTCTTCAAACGAGATTCCTTTTTTCTGGGCATCAAAAATATACTGGGCAAGCTGTTGAACACCGCTTTCATACAATACACAGGTTCTTTCAACAGCGCCTGGATCCCAACCACTTTGAACAAGACGATCCTTAATAATATCATACGAAATTCCCTCTTCGCAGGCAGAACGTACATATCCCAACAGTTCGTCATCGCTCTTTTCTACACGGCGCTGTGCGTTTGCGAATTCTTTCTCAATCTCTTCCTTCTTCCACCCCAGTTCGTACAAGGAGTTCTCCATCAGGTAATCGCGAACACCTTGGCTCTTGGCATGTGCGATATACTGCAAGAGATAATCCGTACTCTCCTTCAAAAGAGAAAGATCTTCGTCAATTTCAGCCTCAGACCAGCCTTCGCTTCGCAGACGCGAACGGATCGTTGCCTCAGGAATCTTATTCAGCCTTGCACGCCGAACATAATCAACCAGGCGCTGGATCTTCTGATTGAAAAAAGACAATCCGTATTGGATCTCATCATACGACCAGTTCTGAGCAAGCAGATGCTTGACGAGTTCACGATCGCGGATGCCTTCAATATTCTGGAACTTTGCAACTTTGATACATTTCAATAATTTTTGCAGAGAAGCATCGACATGAACAATATGCTCTTTGATCGTTGCTTCATCCCAACCGCGCCCCAAGCCATGCCTGGTTAATCGAGCAACAAGGGTGTCAGTGGGAACACCTTTCAAACGCGCTTCTTTGAGCAGAGCAAGGAGCTTGTGTTCTTTGTGGTCAGCTGAAATTTTATGCAAGACGCCAAGCGTTTCTTTGCTCCATTGTGAAAGTTTTTTCAAAGAGAGTGCTCCTGAAAGTGACTGCACACGCTTGATGCGCTCAGCCGTTTGCTTCATGTCCAACCAAGAACGAAGGGCAAAGCGATGAAGTTGAGATGGCTGGGGAAGCCCTTGAATTCGTACATCATGGTATTTATCAGCAAGCAGAACAGGAACATTATCCTTTGTCATCAGCCGTGTGTTTTGATAACGCTGGCTTGAGAGCAGGAGGGTGGCAAGTTCTTGTGAAATACCGTGCTGTTTGGCAAGCGCACCGGCTTTAAATTGATCTTCTTCGTTCACTTTTACAGGAACAAGCTGTTTCAAAGCGGGGAATCTTCGCTTGGTTGCTTCTGTAACATACAGTTGCTTGCGTCGGAAAGAGCGAAGCATGCTCTGCCCATCTTGCTCCAGCATGGAGCGGAGCGCAGCCTCGTCGACAAATGTTTTCTGCGGATTCGGCACAACAAAAATCGTCACAACTAACAGAAGCGATAAGCCAACAAGCACAAACCAGATTTTCTGCACAGGAATCTCCGACGAAATGCGGACAAGGGCGGGCTGGAGATCTTTGACTGCATTTCCAACAATATTGCCAACGAGATTCTCTTTGAAAGCAGCCTGGATCGCAGCTTGTTTTTCTTCTGAAATCATCTTATCAAGGATGCGGGATGCAAAACTCTGCTGATTTAAGGGTTGATCTGGTTGAGCTGTTGAAGTCGAATCAGTTGTCTGCTGAGTTGATTGTTGGGCAGCCTGGTTCTTGTTCAGAGGTCCTCCGCCGCCCCCACCGCCTCCGCCGCCACCTCCCGTAGTAGAACGAATCGTTCGAACTCCTTCATCCCCTCCGCCAGGAGACTGATCGCCAGGACCCTCAAAAACTTTATACTCGGTGAAGTGAGTTACAGAAAACTTGGGAGTTGTTGATGACGAAGAAATACGGGTGCAAACCGTTGCTGGGCAGGATTCAAAGGTTCCGTCATCATTAAAGTCCGCAAGAAGCACCGGATTGTTGAAGGGGATATTATAAAAAGTAAGATTAGCGGTGACGTTCAGAGCTGAGTTTGCTCCACTATTTACAAAAACACCATACTGCCTCAATTGAACATGGTTTGTATAATTTGAACCGGTAATATTTGCATTGGAAGTGAATTGAATACGGCCAAATGTTTCGTTTTCAGTCGCAATAGGAATTTGTGTGAAATTAAAGCGTTCGGCAACCGTATTGGCATACGTAAAGTTCTGTGAGTTGTTTGCAAAGATGTCTCCATTGCTNNCCCTGACTAAAGTTTTCAAAGACGCAGTTTGCAATCGTAATATTATTTGCATTCGAGAGATTGATACCGAAGCCTGCTCCCACCCCTTTAATACGTTTGCCGCCACAATCAAGGGTGATGCTGCTTGTCCGCACCGTAAAACAGGAAGCAGTAACATTCAAGTCAGCATTGAGCGTCGTTGAAGAACTAATCTCGCCGCAGACGCTGACGTTAAAAAGGACGCTTGTTGTTTTATTTCGATTGTTGCTGGTGTCATTAACTGAATAGGTAATATTAAATTCACCCTGGCTGCTAGGCGTCGTGTAACTTGCATTGAAACGGTTTCCTGTCTTAAGTGTGAGATTAAGCACAGTGATGGCTCCACCTGGAGTCGTGACATTTGCATGCACACGGCTCACATTCACCCCATCAGTACCATTAATAGCAACTTCTATGGTGCTTGCCTGGCCTTGTGAAGACCTATGAGCAATAGAAGAATCAAAAACTCTTGGTCTGCCAGTGTCAGTCACGGTGATATTGGTAAAGTTTAAGGTCGTTGTACTGATAACGTTTCCGCTGGTGTCATTGGCAAAGAAGGTGAGATTATAGTTGCCGAGGGTGCTGTGCACATTATACGTTCCGCTCATATTGCGGCGATCACCTGTATTTTGCCCAAGCGTCAGATTAACACGATACACATCACCCACATTAGGTCTTGTAACATTGATATAAGCAATACTCAGATTCACGACTTCAGTCAAATTAATGCTTACGCCAATGCTGGTATTCGCTTCTTTTGTTGTCTGTGCAACAGGGGCAACAAACAAGGAAACCGGTGCAATCGTGTCCTGCGCAGTGAAGTTGGAGAAATTCAAGGCAGTATTGCTGATGATGTTGCCGGAGGTGTCATTCGCCCAGATGGTTAAATTGTATTTTCCAGGCGTACGCTGGACAAGATAACTTGCGCTCATGTTTCGGGTATCTCCTGCATTCTGTCCCAAGGTTACATTCAGACGATACACCGTGCTGATATTGGGACGTGTAATATTCACATAGGCAACGCTGATATTGACAACCTCAGTCAAATTCCAACTGACCATCAAACTTGCATTGATTTCTTTGCTTGATTGGGGTGTAGGGCCGCGTGCAATAATACCTGGAGCCGCGGTATCAGTAACCGTAAAGTTCGTGAAATTGAGTGTCGTACTGCTCAAAAGATTATTCCCACTATCAGCTGCATAAAAAGTGACATTGTACTTCCCCGTCGTACGCTGGATGATGTAAGTTCCTGTCTGGTTGCGCTCGGCAGGAGTCTCCTTGGAAAGCGTTGACATATTGAGACGATAAACTGTGCTAATATTAGGACGCGTAATATTCGCATACACGGTGCTTAAGTTTGAAAGTTCGGTGACATTGAAGCTCAATACAAGGGAGGCATTCGCTTCAAAACTCGACTGCGGTGCAGGACCGCGTTTATTGGCAGTAGGAGCAGTGGTATCTTGTGCAGTGATATTGGTAAAATTTAGTGTTGTTGAGCTAATAATATTACCGCTTGTATCATTGACAAAAAACGTAAAATTAAATCTGCCAGGAGTACGATGTATGAGATAACTCCCGCTCATGTTTCTTCTATCCCCAGCACTCTGGCCAAGAGAAAGGTTAATACGATAGATGGTACTGATATTCGAACGCGAAACATTCACATACCCAACACTGACATTCACCACTTCAGTTAGATTGATACTCGCCCTAAGGGTCGCATTAATCTCGGCAGTTGACTGGGGGGCAGGAACACGATACAAAATAACAGGGGCAACGGTATCAGCAACGGTAAAATTTGAGAAATTCAAAGTAGCAGTACTTAATACGTTGCCGGAGGTGTCATTCACAAAAAAAGTGAGGTTATACCTGCCCAAGGTACGTTGTACTAAATAACTTGTACTCATATTACGACGATCTCCTGTGAGCTGTCCCAGCGTCAAATTCACACGATATATATTACTAATGTTAGGTCTTGTCACATTAACGTAACCAACGCTGATATTGACAACCTCGGTTGTGTTGATGCTCACACCAATGCTGGTATTCGCTTCTTTTGTTGTCTGTGCAACAGGAGCAACAAACAAGGAAACTGGTGCAGTCGTGTCTTGGGCAGTGAAGTTCGAAAAATTCAAGGCAGTATTGCTGAGA
>DUFX01000089.1 GCA_013331695.1 Candidatus Woesearchaeota archaeon | reverse complement strand
TTCAAAGTCTCGTGCAGCATTTCGGTATGCTCTCATTTCTCTTACACTCCCCACTACTGCACCTGCCACAACTACTGCTGCTACTGCTACAATGGGTATTCTCGCACCTGCAACAATATCCTGTTCGTGTACATGGATAAAATCGTTGCTCGGATGCGCCTCAGCAACTCCAGGAGCAAGAAGCAAAGGTAATGTCAAATACACAGTCGTTGCTCTGCTATGCACAGCTCTTCCTGCATCAGAAAGTGTTTCTCTTGCCATATCCATCATATCTGCTAGTGACATACGTCTCAGTATCTCCTCCGACTTTATATATTTTTTCTTTAACCTATCTTCTCCAGTATATCTATCTTTAAAAGAATCACTTACTTCTCTAGGTGTATGGACGACCGCAACCTCACCATTCACAATCTCGAAGCCATCTCCCCCATAGATGGGCGGGACGCTCTCATGCTCAAAACCCTTTCCAAATACTTTTCAGAATCAGCCTATTTTAAGTATCGTGTCTATGTGGAAATTGAATACCTCATCGCTCTTGCCCAGGAACCGGGGCTTGCGTTTGTTCCTTCCTTAACTCCTGAACAGCTCGAAAAAATCAGAACGCTCTACGAGCATTTCACGTTAGAAGATGCAAAAATCATTCAAAACATTGACCGTTTTGGCTATAAAGGAAGTTCTCCTGTCCATCATGATGTGAAAGCCCTTGAATACTTTCTTCAAAACAGACTGAAAGATCTGGGTTTAGAAACTCACATTCCTTTCCTGCATTTTGCTTTAACCTCAGAAGATGTCAACAATCTTGCTNNCATGATCTTCTTAATCTTTTAGCCAAGTTTGCTGAAAAAAATAAATCATTGGTCATGAAAGGAAGAACCCATGGCCAAGATGCAAGCCCCACAACGTTGGGAAAAGAATTTGCAGTGTTTCTCAATCGGCTCACCGACGAATACACCTGTCTTTACACCTTAAAAGAACAGCTCAAAGGCAAGCTGAATGGTGCAGTGGGCAACCTCAATGCGCATCGTGCCGCACGCCATGATTTTGACTGGCTCCTCTTTACAAAAAACTTTGTTGAGCAGCTCGGAATAAAACACAACCCGATCACGACGCAAATAGAACCCCATGACAGTCTTGTTGTACTTTTTGCCTGCTGTACCCGTATTAATACGATCTTTATTGGCTTTGACCAGGATATCTGGCGCTACATCTCTGACCAATACTTCAAACAAGAAGTTGTTGAGCATGAAGTGGGTTCATCAACCATGCCCAACAAAATCAATCCTTGGTTTTTTGAATCAGCAGAAGGTGCGTTCTACGAGAGCAATGCAAAGTACATCGGTTTTATGCAGAAGCTTCAAATTTCACGGCTTCAGCGCGATCTTTCTGATCACCGAGCTCTTAGAGGAATCGGAGTTGCACTTGCCTATTCTTTTCTTGGATTAAAATACACCTACAAAGGCCTCGAGCGCATTGAACCGGATCAATCAAAAATAAAAAATGATCTGAACGAAAACTGGGGCGTGGTGCTGGAAGGTATCCAGACCATTCTCAGAAGAGAAGGCGTGAGCAATGCGTACGAACTTACCAAGAAGTTTGGCCGTGGAAAAACGCTCAATCGCAGCGACCTTGAACAATTCATTATTTCGCTCAATCTCACTCCTCAGCTTCAAGAAGAACTCCTCAAATTGACCATTGAACAGTACATTGGATACGCTCAAGAGCTTGCAGAAACCGCAGTGAAGCATTGGAAACAGGCAAAAGAAGCGCTTGTAAAACATCAACCACCTCCCGCTAACATCCAACCTTTGACTCCTGACAAACAATCCGTTGCCAGTTCACCGCCCGCAACATACAATTTCCCACCCACCCCCCGGCACCCACTACCAACAACCTCTCAACCGCCTCAGTCCCTCGCTATCCTCGGCGGCCAGTGGGGTGATGAAGGAAAGGGAAAGATTGTTGATTGGTTTGCTTCCCAATTTAATCTTGTGGTCCGAGCAACAGGAGGCAATAACGCAGGGCATACCATTGTAGTGGGTGAAGGTCTGCATGCACAAAAGCATGTGTTTCATCTGATCCCTTCAGGAATTCTCTATCCACCCATCAAAAATATTATCGGCAACGGTGTGGTTGTTGACCCCTTTGTTCTGCTTGAAGAAATTCGCTTTCTCAAGGAGCGAGGATATCCTATCAACAACCTTTTCTTGAGCGGGAAAGCTCACGTGATCATGCTGTATCATCGCGCGCTTGATGCACTGGGAGAAACCCTTCCTGAACTGAAGCATCTCGGAACAACCAAACGAGGCATTGGCCCCTGCTACACCGACAAAATGGCGCGCACGGGTATTCGTGTCAATGATCTTCTCAATAAAAACATCCTTGAAGAAAAACTGCGCCAACAAGTGCCTGAAAAAATCTATCTTCTTCGGCATGTGTATCATCTTTCTGAGCAAAAAATCCTAGCTCTGTTCCTTTCAGTCTTTACCTATGCACGGTCAGAACAACAGCCCCTGCTTCTTGCATTCAAGCAAAAGGTAGAGTCCTGTTTTATTCCTGTCGGGCCCTTTATTGATATGGAACGATTGATTACTGTCTTTGTTGAAATTTATACCCAGCTCGGGTTACTCGTGCAACCCTTTATTGCTGATGCCGGACTTCTCATTGCGCAAGCAAACAAAAATAACGAGCGTATCTTGTTTGAAGGAGCGCAGGGAGCTTTGCTGGATATTGACCATGGAACCTATCCTTTTGTTACATCTTCAAGTTCCAGCATGGGCGGTATTCTTACAGGAACCGGCATTTCATCCGTTGACAAAACCTACAATGTCTTTAAAGCCTATGTGACGCGCGTGGGAGAAGGTCCTTTTCCAACAGAACTTCCTCCTGATCTTGCTGAACAGCTCCGCAAAAAAGGCAATGAATTTGGTGCAACAACAGGAAGACCGCGGCGATGCGGTTGGTTTGATGCTGTGCTTGCTCGCTTTGTTGCGCAACGGAATGGCCCTGATGCTATCATCACGAAACTGGATGTATTAGGAGGTATGGAGAAGCTTGCAATGTGTACAAGTTATCGCTATACCGGACCCACGGTTTTTTGTGACGGAAAATATCTTAACTCTGGAGACGTGCTTCATGATTTTCCTTCCGAAGCTTTGGTGCTCCAGCATTGTGAACCGGCCGAGCTCATCAGTTTGGAGGGTTGGTCAGAAGATATTTCGCAATACAAACACTACAATCAACTTCCTGGTCCTGCAAAAGCATACCTGAAAGCCATTGAAGAACATACCGGACTAAAAATCACCGCAGTAAGCGTGGGTCCAGAAAGGAATCAGATGATGAGTTTACCTTAATCCCTTTTACAAATCTCGTTTACAGCACATTAATATCATGCGGGTTGCTTTCTCTCCATCCTGCACTCGTCTGTCGCATAAACGTTGCATTCTTCTGCATTTCAGAAATGGTCAGAGCACCACAGTAGCTCATGCCTGAACGCAATCCTCCTACACATTGATGGATAATATCTGCAACCGGTCCTTTGTAGAGAACTGTCGATTCAACACCTTCAGGAACAATTTGGTCAATATCATCGCGAATAGCATCACTTCCGGTTGTGCGCTGTTCCCGCCCTGATGCAGCGCCGAAGGAAGCACTTCCCCGATAAATCTTGAATCGTCTTCCGTTTCTAAAAATAATTTTTCCAGGGCTTTCATCCGTTCCTGCAAGCATACTTCCCATCATAACAGTCGAAGCGCCTACTGCAAGGGCTTTGACCAGGTCGCCGGACATTTTAATGCCACCATCAGCAACAATAGGAATATCATATTTTTCTGCAACTTCTGCTGCGTTCATCACGGCAGTAAATTGAGGAACGCCTGCACCCGTAACAATCCGTGTTGTGCATGCAGCTCCTGGGCCAACGCCCACTTTCACGACATCTGCTCCTGCCTGAATAAGATCTTCGGTTGCTTCTCCTGTTGCAACATTACCAGCCATAATTTGGATATCTTTATCACTGAACTGCTGTCTCAGTTCTCTGATCGTGCGCATCACATTTTCTGAATGTCCATGAGCGATATCAATGACGATCACGTCAGCTTCTGCATCTATCAAGGCCTTTGCGCGTTCGAGATAATCATCTTTCACTCCTATCGCTGCACCCACTACCAGTCTTCCTTTACGGTCTTTTGCAGCAAACGGGTATTCTTTTTTCTTGATGATGTCCTGTGCAGTAACCATTCCCCGCAAGATGCCTGTTTCATCAACAATTGGGAGCTTCTCAATCTTGTGCTGTTGGAGAATCTCTCGTGCACGCTCAAGGCTTGTCCCTACCGGTGCAGTAATCAAACTTTTGGTCATCAGATCTTTGACTTTTTTCTGTTCGTCATCCTCAAACAGCGTGTCGCGGGTTGTGAGAATCCCCACGAGTTTATTGTCCTGGTCAATCACTGCAAAACCACCGGTGTTAAATTTTTCTTTGAGAACTCTTACTTCTTGCAGTGTTTGTTCAGGGCTGAGCGTAAAGGGTCTGTCAATCAGCACACTCTCCGACCGTTTGACTTTCAGCACTTCTTCAACCTGATCTTGAATCGGAAGAAAGCGGTGAATGATTCCTATACCTCCCAGTCTTGCGAGGGCAATGCACATTTTTGCTTCAGTGACCGTATCCATGTTTGCGCTGATAATGGGTATATTGAGTTTCAGCGACTTCGTCAGCCGAGTGGAGGTGTCAATATGCACGCGAGAAACCACACGAGAACGCTTCGGAATCAGCATAACATCATCATACGTGTATCCGGTAGGAATGGTCTGCATAGTGCTATCACCTTGACTCTTACTTGTTGTACTGGCGGAAAGAAGAAGCTCTTTCCGAAACTCTTGGTCTCCGAAAGTATAAAAAGATTATTGTACTCGGGTAGATATTATTGCCTATCGTTGTCTAGAACTTCTTAAACTGTGCTGAGGTATCAATCAAATCCACATGGCCTAAGAAGAGGGATCGGCAGCAGTAGCGTTCAATGCCTGCTTCATCAAGGAGACTCTTGACATCAGCATTCTTCTTGCTGGCTTTGTCTTTAAAGTCTTCCCACAAGTGGCCTAATGGCTTGCCACAGGAAAAACATCGAATCGGTATAATCATGGTTCCACCTTCTTCTCGTAACCTTTAGTTTAACGGTATGACTTCTGTCGTTTCGCTCGTGCTTTGGAATCGTTCGGCTTGCAGGTTTCTTTATAACGAACATCTGCAACTAAGAGCTGACGATCATAAGCAAGATACTGCTCCTTGAGTTTGCTTGTTCTTCCTGCAAATTCAACCAGCGCTTTTGCAATAGCAAGCCGGGATGCATCAGCACTTCCGCTGATTCCTCCCCCATTGACATTCACACTGATATTCACTTGTTTTGCAATATCTCCTGCAAGAATCAAGGGTTCTTGGATGCGTAATCGGGCAATTTCAGGTTCATAAATATCAAGCAACTGATTGTTGATCCGGATTTTTCCTGTTCCTGGAACAAGGGTAGCTCGAGCTACTGCATGTTTTCGTGAACCTGTTGTTTGAATAACTTTTGTTTTAGCCATCGTAATCCTCTCTATCCTTCATACCAGTTTGCTCCCAAGAACTTTGCAATCTCTCCCAGGGTTACAAATTTTTTATACGGCAATTTTGCAGCGTCTGCTTCTTTGATCGTTGTTGCTTGCTGCACCTTATCTTGCAGTTGAATGGGAACTCCGCGGTAGCACATGATTCGCTTGAATGCAGCTTCTCCTCGTTCCTGCTTATACGGAAGCATACCTCGGATCATGCGCTTGAGCATTTGATCAGGCATTCTTGGGCAGTACGGTCCTGCGGTAGGAGTACCACGATCACGTCGTTGCTTGCGTTGAGCAAGAACCGTATCTCGTCTTCCTGTAATCACTGCGTTTTCACAGTTGATAATCATAATTTCTTCTCCGAGCAGGGCTTTTTTTGCCACAACGGTTGCAAGTCGTCCTGCGATGAGATTGGTTGCGTTGATGATCATGGTTGTGCCTTTTGTTTTTCGTTTGTGTTGTTTTTGTATAATCGTCTGTTTTCCTTTTTCAACTTTTTTAAGCAAGGATTCGTACATTTTGTCCCTTGGGATTCTTTTCCATCAATTCTTCAATACTTAAACACTGTCCTTTTGCTTTCATAATCTTTTCCCGTGCTCCTTCTGAAAAGTTCCATGCACTGACCACAACGCGGTGCTGGAGTTCTCCGGTTCCTAATACTTTTCCAGGCACAATAACCGCTTCGCTGTCTTTGGTGTGCTGCGCAATCTTGTACACATTCACTGCTACACGTTTTCGCGTTGGTTTCTCGAGGTCGCTCGCTATACGCTTCCAAATAGGTGCGTCATGCTGAGTTCCAAGCTTGTGCAACTTTTCAATCGTTGCGAGCAAATTTCCGTCGCTGGGTCCTGTGCGTTTCATGTTTGTTTGGTGTAACTCTTTGTTTTTGATATATCAATCCTATCTAATTATTGACTTCGTACTCGTTGATTATATATGCGGGGGACGGGGGTCGAACCCGCGCATCCACTAAGGAACTAGGCCCTCAACCTAGCGCATTTGACCACTCTGCCACCCCCGCATGATTAATCTTTACTGTCTTTGATATTTGCGGAAAATGCCTCAAGTTTTTCGTTGAGGATGGTGCTTGCTTGGGCAACCATGGTCTTTGCGGGGAGCTGCCCAAATGGCTCTACATGAAATATAAAACTGTCTTTGTTATAGGTTACTTTGACGATGTCGTCGCAGATACCGTCGCATGCATCAACAAGGTTTTGGTCAATAATCAAGTTCTTGTCAATCACTCCTTTTTTATCAAAAATTTGGGGAGGGTATTTTTCTTTCATTTCTTGATACTTTGAACTTTTGGTGTTGACGGTAATAATCGGCTGTTGGCCGTACCATACATGGCCAGGAGACCACTTGCTGTGTTCTTTTCCTTTGCCCAGCACTGCGGTTGCTTCCAGTTCTATTTCTTGCCCTTTCAAGAGTTTCGTGATCGGCATTTCAGGATGCACGGGATTTACTTTGGGATCTGCAGATTTCAGTTTGTCTGCTGTCACCACGCCTCCTTTTGCCTTGAGTACAAGTTTCACTTGGCATTTTGCACAGCCTTGTTTTTCACAGCTGCATTTTTCAGGAAGGTCATACGATTCGAGGTCGGTTGTTAAAGGGGTAAGACCCAAACGATGTGCGATCATTTCATCATACAAGATCGAGTTGTTTTTCTTGATTTCAACGTGTTCAACAGCAAGCGTAGGGACTTCGTGCATTCCGATTCTTCGCAGTGCATTGACAAAGGGCGCCTGCGTTCCTTTCATCAAAAAGGAAAGCTTTCCTGTTTTTTTGTCGTTTTGTAAAATCCGTACTTCCATGTTCTCACGTTTCCATCATCTTTTGATTATCTTCTTCTTTTGTATTTTGAGTCTAGACTCTTCGTCCTCGCTTACCTCCCTTCTTTCTACAGGAGTCGTGAGGAATCGGAGTAACGTCATTGATCATACCAATACGCAGACCCATTCTTGATAATGCTCGGACTGCTGCCTGAGCTCCTGGACCGGGAGTATTCGGGCCATTATGGCCTCCTGGTGCTTTGATGCGAATATGCAGTGCATTAATTCCCTTGTCGTGCGCAAGCTGTGCAGCTTGTTTTGCCGCCATCATTGCTGCGGTGGGTGAAGATTCCAGGCGGTGTGATTTCACAACCATTCCTCCTGAAGTCTTGGAAATAGTTTCTTTGCCCGTAGCGTCAGTAATATGAATGATCGTATTATTGTATGAGGTGTAAATATGTGCAATGCCCCAGCGCATGGGTCCGTAGCGGTCGCCTCGATCTCCACGGTCATGATCACTCCCTCGGTCTCGTCCATGGTATTCGCGTTGCTCATGTTGTTCGCGGGGAGGAGCTTGTCCCTGTTCTTTTGCAGGTGCTTCTGTTGTTTCTGTTTCGTTTTTCATGGTGATCGTTATATTTTTCGTTTTTTCCCTTATCTGTTTTATGCTCCTTCTGCAACTTCAGCAGGCGCTGTCGAGACTGCTTCTTTTGCTTTCTTTGCCTTAGACTCTGAAACCATTTGTCGTTCAGGGTGTTCAATGCTGTTTAATGAAGATGTTGGGCTGAATGAAAGCAAGGATTCTTCCTGCAATGAAGTCAGATGGCCGGGTGCAGTAATCTTTTTTTCACCCATCAGGATATGTTTATGCACAATAAACTGCCGTGCTTGTTTGACTGAGCGTGCAAGTCCTTTTTTATACACCTGTGTCTGCAGGCGTCGTTCAAGGATGTCGCGCAGTGTTAACCCCAAAATACTGTCAATACTTGCATCAGCACCCAGGAGCCCTAAGCGCTGGACTCTCTGCACCAGCTGTTGCTCTTCTGTCCGCGCCTGTGCNNTTAAGGATTTCTCTTTTGTTTTTCAGGCCGTACTCTTTCAAGAGCAGTTTTTCTTCTTCAATCCTTGCCTTGTTCCATGGCTGTCTTGGCGACGTGTACTTCTTTTTTGATTTTTTAGTGTCTCCCATGTTTTTACCTATTGTTACCCGTTAGGGGTCTATTTCTTTTCTTTACCCTTCTCTTTTCCAGGTTTTTCTTTTCCTGCTTTTTCCTGGGATGCTTTTTCTTCAGCTGGAGATTTCTTCTTTTTTACTCCTGTAACTTTACCTTTGTTCTTCCTGAAGTTGGATCGTGTCTTCTGTCCACGTACCGGCAAGCCGCCAGCGTGGCGGGAACCACGGTATGATTTGATCATTTGCAAGCGTTTAATATCATTGCTCTTGACAAAGTCCAATTCTCCTTTGACAAGATGTTTGTCTTCTCCGGTTTCATAATCTTTTTTCCTGTTGAATGTCCATCCTGGTGCGCCCACTTCCTGCGGGTGGTTGATTGCATAATCTAATCGTTCAACTTCTTGCTGCGTGAGGTATCCTGCTTTTTTGTGCTTGTCAATCTGGCAGAGATTGCAGATCATATTTGAGAAATTTCTTCCTACACCCTTAATTTCCGTTAAACCCATCATCACGGATTTTTCTCCTTTGATATCCGTGTTGACGATACGAACTAAATGTTTCATATTGGGATCGCGGGGCCGTGAAGAAGCAGGTTCAGGTTGTGCAGGTTTTACTGCGCCAGCTTGGTTTTCGGATCTTTGTTGTCCTGATCCTTGTTGATGTCCTTGGAATTGTTCTGCCATGATAGATATACCTTCCGCGAAGCTACCGTTGAGAATGAGCCAGCATCCCGATCATCCTAATCATCAGGTTTCTCTGCTGTTCACCCTCTGCGCCTCTTCTGAGACTCGGGCTTCTGAATACAGCCAGAACAAGCATGGGGTTTATAAAGCTTGCGGAAAGGGGCACGGGGGGGTAGAAAAGAGAGGACGATCAGCGGGAATCGAACCCGCGACTGGAGATCCACAGTCTCCTATGTTACCATTACACTATGATCGTCATGATTATGCATGCACTCTTTTCAGACCTTTAAATAGTTTTTCTAGTAAGGCCTAGATATCCTCTGTTTTTTACCTATCAAACTACTCCCCCCATAACTTTCATAATAATTTCTTTGGCTGCATCATCTTCTGCCACGCAAAGCGTGGCATAATCCCGCGCTCAGGGCGCGGGCCCTGTCATGACAAGTCCCTNNCAATTTTCAATCCCGAAAACTTGCATATCAATCTGCGAGCCCGTAATACCCCTGATTTTAGTGCGGGGATAGGGCGAACCACTTAATCAACATGCAAGTTTTCGTTATCTATTTTGATATCCCTGATACTGTTGATACCCTTGCGGTTGCTGACCTTGTTGTGCGTATCCCTGCTGAGCATACTGTTGTTGCTGTGTTCTTCCTGAACCCAGCGTAGGATTCTGGGGCGGAGGATTCTGGAGTGATTGCGCTTCTTTTCTCTTCTTTAACTCATACTTGATCACCGAAAATCCATAGGGTGCAACAAAGCCCAACACATAGAAGAGGCTGACTAAAACCGGATTTGCGTGCCCCTGTGTTTTCAGCAGACCGCTGAATGAGTTGGAAAGGATTGTCATAAAAACCATATTCATAATCGCAATAACCGGAATAAAGACTAAAGCAAGATAGTGGTGTTCTTTTCCAATATGTTCAATGTCCCAGATCAGCATGTTGAAAAAGACCCCCATAAAGACTCCCAGAAAAAAAATAATCAATTCAACATACGCCGCTTTCAAAACCATCAAAAACGGAACTAAACCAAAGGCAACGATGAAGTTGCAGACAGCAAGATCAAGGAGCATCATCCAGTACAAGAGCACGCTTGATTTTTTGACATACTCAACGTGTTTCTGCGGATCTTGGTTTGCATAGAATAATTGGTGCGTGCGGTGCGCTTCTTCTTCAGTCCATCCTTTTTCCATCAACCGCGCTTGCAGATCTTTTTGCACGTTTTGCATGCAGTATCTGTTGCCTGCATGATATATTAATGTTGTGCTGTTGTTGGCTCTGTAGAAAGTCTTGAAAAGTGCAGGGCCAGCGCTGCGCTCCGTACCGTGTGATGTTCCGAAGCCGCTTACAAGTAGCACGACAAAGCTGGGCGCAAGGAGGACTACGCTTGGCAGCGCAATCTGAGCAGAGCTCAGATGCACAATTTGAGCTTCGCTCAAATTGTGCTGGCCTCATAGCAAACTTTTTCTACAGAGCCGCTGTTGTTCTCTCTTCAGAACTCTATCGTTTCTGTCTTCTTCCGATTTCTTCCTGTAATACTTTCATCTTGTCAAGAAAGCGATCCACCAAATCAGGATTCTGCATCGATGCCTTTTTGTGTTCAGGGCTGTACTGTTGCCCCATCAGCAGTGCTGCAACTTTTTTAAATCCGACAGAAGCAGGAGCTTCAGGATACGCATACACCACAGGTTGTTTCATAGCCAGAGCTTTGAACACAAATTCATCATGCGGAACATGGTCAAGCACATGCATACCCAGCAATTTCTCAACATTGTCCTTGCTCAACTCCCCTGGAATACCTGTTTTTTTATTAATGATTGCACCCAGCATTTTCACGCCGTACTGTTCTGCAAGGTGCTTGGTGCGCAAGGCATCCGTCAATGATGGAAGTTCAGGATTGACAACCAGCAACAATTCATCGCATGCGCTGATTGCATGGGCTGTTCCGGGTGTTGAACCAGAACCAAGATCCAGCATCGCAATCTGTGTTGTTTCTGCAAGATCCACTAAAATATGCTTTAACTTTTCCAAACCTTCCTCTTTTGCATCGTCCAAATGAATGCTTGCAGGAATCACTTTGATTCCTGAAGGATGGAGATAGGCGCTGTCATTGATAGAAATTTCCCCTTTCAACGCCTTGTTGAGTGTATTCGGCAAAACAGGAGCTCCGAGTTGAATTCCAATGTGAGGTGTATTCAAATTTGCATCAACAAGAACCACATCGTGTCCAAAATTGGTGAGTGCACAAGCCAAATTAATTGCAGTGGTTGTTTTTCCTGTTCCACCTTTTCCTGAAGCAATACCTATACAGCGAACCATACCAAAACCCCCGCTTAAAATATCTTCAAGTTCCGATAGTCAATTTTCTCATGTATGCAAGATGATCTTTTGTTTGTTTGTAGAATTCAGTAATATTATCAATATTCACTTCCACCTTTTCTCCTTGAATGACAAGCGTCATCGTAACATGCCTCCTAAACTCTCTTGCCCGGGCAAACTCAGCGCGGTTCATTTGCCGAAGAAGGAGATAAAAGTCAATAATCTTGTGCAGGTCAGGATCGTCGATATGCTGTCGGATGACACTGCATTTCATGCCGGGCTGGTCCGGAATTTCATAGATTTTCTTGTCCTGCTCAAGCTTCTTCAGCAAGGCGTCGAGTCCGTAATCAATGGCATTCACGAGGCGTTCAATAATACTTTTGAAAATATCACACGTTCGTGTATACTTCAAACTAACATAAATCAGGTGGTCAACACGCTTCAATTCTTCGAATGCATTATAGAGTGCTTCTTCCATATTCTCCTTCAGTGTTATAGGTCATAGGTATGGCGTTAAATACGAATTGCTCGCTCTTCTTTTTTACTGATAATACCGTCAACAATTGCAATAAACTGTTTTGCTTTTTTCAAAGCATCTTTGATGCTCTCAGTGGTAAGGACTTTTGTTTCATACTTTGGCGAGCACATCACAAACGAATCCTTTCTTGAAAACTCCACCGGGCTGTCTTTGTGAAATGCCAAGCGCAGTTTGATATCTTGAATAAATTTGATGACCTCATGAGGGATTTCGTATCTTCCTGCAATCTCCAGCTTGAGTGTGTTAAATTGAATGTCAAAATCTTGTGCAATCGTTGAAATGCGCCGGTGATAGCGTTCATAAAACAATAGCGCCATAATGGACTCGCGCATTCCTGCATAAATTGATTCCAGAATCGCGAGGAGTAGTTTGGGGTCTTGTACAATCGGATAGGTTTGCGTCAGCATCCGATCTGCTATCTTAATGTGTTTCCTTGCCCGTTCTTGGGTTTCCATCACACTGTGCAGATCCACCATGTTTCTCTTGTTGTCCTCTCAGTTTTTCCTGTTTTTGTTTGGTGCGCCTACTCGTTTTCCTGTAAAGTCAAAATCGCTTCAGCAATATCCCCTTTACTCTTTTCCAAAGCACTTTGTGCGGTTTTTTTATCCACCTTGACCTGTTCCATGACCGTTTTCACGTCTTCTTCAGTAATAGCAACTTCACTGCTTCGCTCGCGTTCATGGGCTTCTCCCACGATTTGGTAGGTTTCCTGGCCCATCATGTTGACTTTGGTCACCTGTGGTTCAGCAATGACGAGCTCCTTACCCTCTTTATCAGCAAGCTTGATAATGACTTCAGTAGCAGGAATTTCTTCCTGTTTCATCCCCATCTTCTTCATGGCCTGCTCCATCATTTTGGGGTTAATGTTCATTCCTTTCATTCCTGGAAACATGAGTTCACCTTATTATCTATTCATATACATTTACATTCTTGTGAGAAGAGATCCAACGTATGTGTACGTTGTTCAAAGGTATAGTTTGCTGCCGTTTCTCTCGCATCGTCTTATCCTGTAATACCAAGTAAGCCTGCACCTTTCCAATGAAGCATGATCTCAATGACTATCACGAGAACAATAAGGACAACGATATACCCGGGTTTGATTTCGAATTTTGACTTGTATTCATCAAAATACCGAACAAGACCTCCCATTGAGGAAGGCATGGAAATGCGTTCTTGAGCCATACCCTCAGAGAAGCAAGATGGATATTTAAAGGTTGTGGGGGCTCAGGAGCTGTTTGCGAGTCGTTTATTTAAAAATTAAAAGAAAACTAAAGAAAAAACAAGCCTGATGGGGGTAAGCCGCTTTCTGTACAACCCAAACAAAGACCGTTATGTGTGCCTTTGCGATGATTGTTGTTGGCATGAGACTCAGCGTCGGTTAGACTTGCACGAGCCAGGGCCACTTTGCATCCTTTCCTTGAGGAACGTCAAACGGTTATCTCAGTTTTGTTGCCAAAACCTTCGCGCCTATCATCCTACCTCAAGGGGGTTTTATTGAAAATTGTGCAAGGATTGCGCAATTTTCAATCCCGAAAACTCGCAAGGATTGCGAGTTTTCGTTCTTTCTGTGTGGTTGCCGTCCTTCTCAGGACCTTCCTTTCGGAAACAGCTACCATGATTAAAGTAATCAAGCGTGAGCGGACTTTCCTCAGCAGCTTTCGCCACCGTCAACCAATTCCCCATCTTGCTTGTTTAGCTTATCATGGGAATGGGGGTATTTAAGATTTGCGGCTCCGTACCATTCACTCCCTGTCACCACCCACCCCTTAGCGTCTCCACTTTAGCACCCACAACTCCTTCTTGCCCTGCCATGCCAAAAACTCTTTCTCAAGCGTAAACTTGTACTCTTGAGCATACTTCTTTGCCTGATCAGGGTACTCGGTTGCTATCACCGCAACTCCTTTCTTTTTCATCACAAATTCGAGCTGGTAAAAGAGCTCTTTGTACATCTTTTCACGCTCTTTTTCCTGCTCTCTGCGCAAACCCGGAGCATAGCTCACCACAAAGTCAATCGTTTCCTTATCTTTTTTGATATCTAACCACTGCAGATCGATGCGGGAAATCTTGGCAAGCTTGCCGACGCCTGCAATCTTGGCATTTTTTTCAGCATTGGCAACGTTTTTCAATTCTTTGTCACATCCATGGATGGGAAGCCGTTCTTTTTTTGCAGGAGGATCGAGCTTTGCAAAAAATGCATCGAAATCAATATCAGAAAACGCGTGCATTCTTCGAAAAGCAAAGCGTTCTTTATTAAAAAAATTGACAGAAAAGCCAGAGGTATACAGGGTTGCTTCAATGACCACGTCTCCTGAACCACAGAAGGGATCAACCAGTAGTCGTTTGTTTGCATCTTTTTTCATGTATTCCGCAACTTTAAGCAGCGAGAATGCAACCGTTCCTCGAATTCCTGTATTCAAACCAAATAAACGATGCTGGCGTTTGCTCAGGTCAAAGCCTGCCATATCGATCCCTACAAAAAACGTGTCAGGGGTCTCGTAAAAGACAACTGAAACCTCAGGTTTTTTGAGATTGACTTTTGCATGCGTTTGGTCAATAATGATTCCGCCTATCTCAGCAGCACGATCATTGGAAAGTTCGTTGTCTTCTTTCAACTGATGNNATGATTCTCATCGCAGACTGCATCTTGTAGCAGAGTAAGAAGAGATCTTCAAACTTTTCAAAGTCAAAGAGCACACAGCCTTCCCCTTCCTGTGCAGTTGGCGTTGTTTTGGGAAGATACTCTTGAAGCTCCTGTGCACAGTACGGTTCTAAACCTTTGTGAGTGAGGATCAGGGCTTGCATACGACTCTTGTGTGCGGGGGGAGTTTATAATTTTTTGGCATGGGAGTGTTCTTGCAGTTCCTGAACCACGTTCTGTACAGAATTTGTTTCGAATTCAAAATAGTCACATTGAGGGCATTGATAACTCCATGCTTTTTGCCTTGTTCCCTTACAGCTATTTCGATGTGTCGGAGTGTTGCATTGCAGTGTTCGCATTTCATGTTTACGTGTGGTTAGGTACCTGATCGTTCTTGATAAGTTTTTTCTTATTTTGACCCATACTCGGGAAGTTATCATCGGTTACTACAGATCTCCCTATCTTTTGTTCAAGTTCTTTTCTGGTGTTGTGTGCTATCTCTCCACCTTCTTGCGCTGATCTTTTACATTCACTAAATCCCTGAGAATCTTTGGCTAAGGTGATGTCAGTTGTTGCCTTTTCTCCCACCATCGCGAGGATCAGTTCCCAATCGGTCATGTGATCTCTCAAATTCTGATTTTTATTTTGGAGTTTCTTAAATTCTTTATACTCCTGAACTGTTTTTCCGAAGGTTGACTTGGTTATTTCGTTCGTTAGGATACTATACTCTTGATCTTGTACGCCCCTCTTTTTCCATTCTTCGGTGAGTTCTTGACGGATAGCAATTCCTCTCATCCGTTTGTCAATCCATTCTTTTGGGTAACCTTTGAGCTCGTAATACTTCTTTATTCTATCTTGCCCTAATTCAGGGTTTTCAATTTCTTGAATACGTTCATAACCCACTTGGGCAAGCCAGCGTTTGAATGGTTCGGCTTTGGGAGAGGGAACAGACTGTATAATCCTTAACATATTCTCAGTATTGGCACAATCAGTTTCATAATATTTACCATCAGCAGATGGTAATTTCAGTTGTCCGATTTTTGCGGACAACTCAAAACCTTCATCAACAAGCTTTGTTTTAAGATCAGACCAATACTTTCTAGCCCTATCACTTTCGGTTAATGCTCCAATAATGTCTACTACAGAAAACCACCATTCATCATTAAACCAGATTCGTCTGATTTGTTTGTCCTGAAAAACTACCAATGCACTTTTTTCTTCCATACCTATTTTAATGTACGAACTGATATATAAGCCTCACGCACATCTGTCCAGTGACATTCATTTTATTTCGGAAGAGTTCCGGAGTAATGTGATGTTGCAGAATAAATCCAATTCGGAAATCTTCCGGTTGCCTTGTCTATTTTTGAGAAAATAAGGTGTCCAGTGCTATTGATTCTTAGAACGCACCATGCACCTTTCCTTCTCGATACACTTGTATCATTATTCCTCCCTCGCGATCTTCGTTGCAGAAACAACCTTGTCTTTCTCATCAAGCTTCATCAAACGCACCCCTTGGGTATTCCTTCCAATAATAGAAATTCCTTTGCAGGGCATGCGAATTACAATTCCGCTTTGGCTGATCATCATCACTTCATCTTCATCGGTTACACTGTCAACCGCAACAACATCTCCATTGCGTTCGCTGCATTGGATGTTAATGACCCCTTTTCCGCCGCGTCCAATCAAGCGGTATTCGGCAATGTCTGATCGTTTTCCATATCCATTTTCAGTAACCGTAAGAACTGCTTTGGTATCATCAGCAAGAATCGCTCCAATCACTTCATCTCCTTCCTCCAATCGAATCCCGATTACACCCTGTCCTGTTCTTCCAATCGGTCTGCAGTCTTCTTCGTTAAATTTCACCGCATTTCCTTTTTTGGTAGCAAGCAAAATCTGTTTTTTGCCGTCCGTAAGCAAGGCATTGACCAGGTCATCCAGCTCTCCTAAACTGATTGCACGTATTCCCCCTTGGCGCGGTCTTCCATACGCAGACAGATCTGTTTTCTTGACAATCCCTTTTTTCGTTGCAAGGAACAAGTACAATCCTTCTTTAAACTCTTTCACTGCAATATATGCAGTAATCTTTTCATCTTTCTCTAGCTCAACTAAATTGACAATCGCTTTTCCCCGCGCCTGTCTGCTTCCTTCAGGAATATCATAGACTTTCTTCCAGTATACCTGTCCTTTGTTTGAGAAGAACAAAATGGAATCATGCGTTGAAGCAACAAAGACATCTTCCATGAAATCTTCTTCCTGCGTTCCTGCACCAATCACACCTTTTCCGCCTCGTCCCTGCTGTTTGTAGACCTCAACAGGAATGCGTTTCATGTATCCGTTATGGGAAATCGTCACCATGACCTCTTCTTGTTTAATCAGATCTTCGGTAATAACTTCCTCGCCATCTCCGATCTCAATGCGAGTCCTGCGAGCGTCAGCGTATCCTTTTTTTAATTCTAACAATTCTTCTTTGATGATCTGGAGAATTTTCTGTGCAGAACCCAATAAATCTTTCAACCAAGCAATCCGGTCAAGAAGTTCTTTATGCTCCTGTCGGAGTTTTTCTTGTTCCAGCGAAGATAAGCGCTGAAGCTTCATATCCAAAATTGCCTTTGCTTGCATCTCCGTCAATTCATAATCAGCAATCAGCATATTTTTTGCAACTTCAGTGTCTTTGGATTTCTTAATTTTCTGAACAATCTCGTCAATATGTTTCAATGCGATCAGAAGTCCATCAAGGATGTGGCATCGCTCCTGTGCTTTTCTGAGTTCAAACTCGCTTCTTCTTCGAACAACCACTTCGCGGTGCTTGATGAAGTGCTCCATCATCTGCTTCAAGTTCAAGAGTTGGGGTTGATTGTCAACGAGTGCAAGCATGATGACTCCAAAGGTCGTTGTAAGGCGGGTGTACGTCATCAGTTGATTCAGAACAACCTGCGATGCTGCATCTTTTTTGAGTTCGATCACCACACGAATACCTTCTCGGTTGGATTCATCGCGGATGTCAGAAATTCCCTGGATCGTTTTACTCTTGACTTGTTCAGCAATCTCTTCTACCAGCATGGATTTATTGACTTGATACGGAATTTCAGTAATAATAATCCGTTCGCGGTCTTTTTTGGCTTCAATCTCTGCCTTTGCTTTGATGGTGATTTTTCCTTTTCCTGTTTGGTATGCTTCACGCAGTTCTTGTCTTGAGATGCTTCCAAAGGTTGGAAAATCAGGACCTTTTACATGGTGCATAATTTGATCAACAGTACTCTCCGGGTTGTCAATAACGGCAATCACTCCATCAATAATTTCTCCTGCGTTGTGCGGCGGAATATTCGTTGCCATTCCTACTGCAATACCGCTGCTTCCATTGATCAGCAAATTGGGGATTTTTGCAGGAAGTACAATAGGCTCTTGTAAAGAACCGTCAAAGTTTGGCTGGAAGTCAACCGTTTCTTTGTCAATATCAACCAGCAATTCTTCGGCAATTTTCGTAAGCCTTGCTTCGGTGTACCTCATAGCAGCTGCATTGTCTCCATCGATACTTCCAAAATTTCCTTGGCCGTCTATCAATGGGTAACGCAAAGAGAACTCTTGAGCCATACGAACAAGGGAATCATAGACTGCAGTGTCGCCGTGCGGGTGATATTTACCTAAAACTTCCCCCACAATTCTTGCAGATTTCTTGAAGGGCTTGTTGTGGTGCATACCCATTTCATTCATGGCAAAAAGAATTCTTCGGTGAACCGGTTTCAGTCCGTCTTTAACATCCGGCAGGGCGCGTCCCACAATAACCGACATCGCATAATCAAGATATGCCTTCTTCATTTCCTCTTCAATGACGCGAGGAATGATTCTGCTGTCGTTACTGTCTTCTGCGGGTTTTTTGTCAGGCTGAACGTCGCTCATCTTGGCTCAAACCAGGGCAGACTTCTTTATAAATCTTGTGCTGGTAAAATGCCATTATAAGCCGTATAAGCTACGAATTTAGCCTTTTTAGGCGCTTGATAAAAGCTGTCAGAAGGGCTATTTTTGGGGTTTCGTTGGGTGGGGGTCATAAGGTCCTTAATTTTGAGGTTTTTACCGCAATACACGCATCGTTTTTTCGCTTGTGCGATCTTCTGAGGCATGCACTTCATGGTGTTCTTACAGCGCGTACAGATGATGGTTAAAGGGCTTTGTTGCATGATCTATCACCACTACCTGCAACCTATTCCCTCTATTTAAGCCTGGCGCGCACAGGTGTCCAGTGACCAGTGGGTTTTCTCAGTAAACGCTAAGCAAACACAGCATAGAGCTAAGCAAACGCATACACCAAGGGAGAAATTGCACTGCTCTGGCTTAAGATAATCAGCACTGCAACAAGAAGGAGCATCGCAACAATGGGTATAATCCACCACACTTTTCTTTCTTTCAAGAAGTCCCATGTTTCATGGAGAACTGATGTCTGATTTGATGCCATACTTCCGTGTTTATCTCTCATTCTTTTAAATCTTTTTGTTCAATACCTTTTTATAAACTATGGCGATCTGTCTCTTTATGCGTACACAACCTGCCACTCCTACTGCCAATCCTCCTCTTCATAGCAATACGATCTCGTTCAAACTTTCCTATGCCTTTTTGATTGCCTTCCTTCTAATCCTTTTGATCCCCATTCCTCACCGTGTTCATTGTTCACCTTATCTTTTCCCTGATCAATGTGCAACAGAGAAACTTTCTTTAGGTTTTTATTTTGCAAGCCATATTGCCGGTTTTTTTTATGATCTTCTCACCCTTTCTTTAACATTCTCCTTTTCTGAGATGGCAGGAGTTCTTATTATTTTCTTCATACTCTTTTTTGTAGGAAACTTGGTTGTCAATCGATTTATTCTTCTCTTTGCAACAGCATGCTACCCTTTCTTTGGAAAATCCTTCACGATTCACGTTCGAACCGGTATAAAATATTGGCTCTTCAACCTCCTGCTTGTTTTTGTGATCATTCTCCTTTCTTTTCTTGCTGTCGAGGGAGTTCTTCGCCTTGTATCGGGTCCTCTCCTTCCGAATGATCTCAGTTCCGCAAAAATAAACCACCCCTCTACTGGCTGGGTGAACAAACCTCAGTTCCAAGGCATGATCCAGGGTGAAAATGGATATCCTATTCACATTCAACACAATAGTCTTGGTCTGCGTTCTCGGTCTGAGGTTGCTCCAAAAACCAAAACAAAAAAACGCATTTTATTGTTGGGAGACAGCTTTGTCTATGGCGCAGGACTTGAAGAAAACGAGACGCTTTCTTTTTTTCTTCAAGAGGAGCTAGGAGATCAGTTTGAAGTTCTGAATGGGGGTGTTTCCGCATTCAGCACCCTCCAAGCATCACTTTTATTTGACAATCTGAGTGCAGTGCTTTCTCCTGATCTTGTTGTTCTTGGCATCTACAACAATGACATCAAAGAAAATGTATTTTTGGAATCATCAGGTCAAGCAAAGCCTGTTTATACCCATAATATCTTTAATGGTATTGCTAAGAACAGTGCCGATTCCCAAGCTAAAAGAGGGGGGATCCTCAATAACCGACATTGGTTTATTATTCGTTTTAATGCCCTTATTTTTCCCCTCACCACATTCCTTTCAAGCAAGTCACTTTTCTTTAAGAAACTTGAACAATATGAACGTGGTTTTCTCCGCATGAAGGATGAATCGTATGAACATCCTGATTTTCTTTTCACAAATAGGCAGGATCAAATTACGAACCTTCTGTATGGCATCGGATGCAAAGCGTTGGATGATTTTGCAAAAAACCTTGCCAACAAAAAGATTGCTTACCTCTTTTTTTACATTCCTCACCGCTTTGAGATTGAACCAGAACTTGCTCCAGCAACATTTAAACAATATTATGATATCTCTCCTGAACAGATTGATCTTGATCGTCCTTTGCGCGAATTGAGTGCTTGTGCAACAAAACGTAATCTTACTTTTTTTTCTTTGAAAGAATCCTTCTTAACTCAAAAAGAAGGTGGCAAATTATATAATCGCCATGGGCATCATTGGTCTCCCAAGGCAACCCAGCTGACTGCAAAGCAACTCGCTGAAAAAATAAGGGCACAAAAATAATTGACGAGAACGATCCTTCCTTCTTTTTTCTTCTCTATATTTTTTTCTTCCCAAAAGTTATCCAATAACCCCCTTCTTGGTGGGTCTGCCAAATCCAGGCTATTTGTTTGCATATGCGCGCAAGAAAAGAAGGGTACTTCTGGCTGGTGGTGTTCCAGACTCCTGCCGTTTCTAGACTCGTATCATCAAACAGCGTTGACGACGGAACCGTTTGATAAAAATCGATCTGATTGCCTTTAAACCATTTTAAAACTTCTCCAACAGAATGGGTTGTTTCGTAAGGATGAAGATATTGATCACTCCACCAGCCTCGTGCTCGTTCTTTGTCTTCAATATTCCCAATCTGCATGCGGATAAACCAGTCTTTAATGGTATTATTGAGGATATTATTATTCTTAAAAATTGTCTTTGCAAGGAATTTTCTGATTTGAAGAGGGATTCTGCCATAGGTATTGTAGAGTCCAACGCCGATATATCCTCCTGGTTTGAGCAGTCTGAGAATATTTTCAAATCCTTGGTGGGTATACCCGGTGTGATGGAGTACCCCCATACAGAGCACATAATCAAATTTTCTCCCGATAGCCTCAATCTGTTCAGTATCGAGAAGGTCAACTTTTTTTAGTGTCCAGCTTTTCAACTTCAACTGTTCTTTCAGTTTCCGTGCTTTGCTGAGGGATCCATCAGAGAAATCAATTCCCCAGACACATTTTCTTCGGAGCGATAAGAACGCAGAGAGTTGTCCTGTTCCTGTTCCCACATCAATGATGCTGGCGTTTTCAGGAATACTTCTGTCCAAGATCTCTGCAAACGGATACGCCGCAATTCGCAAATCTTCTTTTGTCTTAAATCGTTCTAATTCATAATCAGGGAATGGTGTCTTATTGTAAAACTCTTGAACACGTTTTCCTGCTTCAGTGACCATCGTTTCATCTCGTTACTGCTTTTCTTGTTTTTTTCTATCTTATCTTTCTCCTCATTTGTCTCCTTCCTATTTTATTTTCTCGTCTAAAACAGTGCATAAATAAAGGGTGATGCACTCCCCCCTGTTTGGCCTAAGACCAGCAGAACAGCAACAAGAATCAGCATAACAATGATGGGTGTGATCCACCAGGCTTTTCGTACCTTCAAAAATTCCCACAGTTCTCCCAACAATGTGTCGCTACCCATGTGTATCCCTCATCTTCTATTATTATCTCCTTTGTTATTCCCCCTGCTCTTCTTATTTTCAATATTTTTAAGGGTGTTTGTCACGGTATTTTTTAATCTTTCGCTGTAAATTTTTCCAAACTGCTCTTCACCTTCCTTAGTGTAGTGTGCACTATCTATAAAATAGCTTTGATTCTGGCCCATAAAGGTATACATATCAATAAAAGGAACGTTTTCTTCAGTGGCAACGTCTTCAATGACCTGATTATATTCTTCAAGCATCCTTGTAAACTCAGGAAGTTCAGGGTACAGAATTTCTTTGTTATAATCTTCATGTCCAAAGCCAATTTCGAACTTTTTTTGATCTGCCAAAAAAGGTTCGGTCATGAGCACGACCATAATGTTATGTGTTTTCCCTACTGCAACAATGCTCTTGAGGTTTCTTCTAAACTGTTCTTTCAAACGCAACGGTATGGTTTCGTTGGTAAATACAATAAGGGGTTCTCCTTTTTCCTCCATTCTTATCCACTTTCTTAAGGTTCTTTGTACTTGGCGCACACCCCGGTATCCTGCTATAAGGACCCTGCTTTTCCGCAGGAGGGGCATGTTCGTGAATTCCGGAGAATCTGCAAATACTTCAGCAAGATATTTTTCTGCATAATTTGTCCGGTTGCCGTGGTTCGGGAAGAAATTGACATTAAGATCATTAATGTTGTTCATCACGGTAATCATATCCGGTTGAAAAGCTAAAAGATCAAATTGAAGCCGAATGAGTGTCTGTGCCGTTGAATACCCTGCCTTTGCAGCATTGAGACAGCGCAGTTTCTTTCCTACAATCGTATTATTTTCAAAGTTCTTATTCAGTTCTCCGCAGTAATGTTCATTTGCTTGGTTGTACGTCGTTTCTGTTGATGATCCTCCTAAGGCAATAATGCGATATTCATCTGGCTCTTTTTCAAACGGAATATTTTCTTGAGTTCGAAATCCTTGTGCATTCCAATAGGTGGCTCCTCCTTGTTCCTGCTGTACGGTTTTATTGATATTCGGGCCGAAAATGAGGAATGGATTATGGGTGCTGTGTTTCACAAATCGGTACTGCTGTTCAGGAAGCTCTCCAACACCGGTTGCTCTGAACACCCCTTCTAATAAGAAGAAAACCAAAATGCATGCGATGATCGCCACACTCACATTTGCAACCCACCGCTCTATGCTCTCACCACGGTTCTCTGTTCTCGTTATCTCTGTGAGCGTATCCACTTGAATCTTTTCAGTCTTTTGCATCGTGTTCACTATTCCACTGATCTTGTTCATTGTCTGAGCGTTTTATTAAAAAGTTACCCATTACTAAGCAGTCAATACCTGTTCCCATCATGCAAGTGTAGGCATCAGCAGGCGTGCAGACAATCGGTTCTCCTCGAATATTGAAGGAGGTATTAATGAGGATAGGAATCTTGCTGAGCTTTCCAAAAGCCTTGATGACCTCATAATACAAATGATTCTGCTTTCTGCTGATGGTCTGCAGTCGTCCTGAACCGTCAACATGCGTTACCGACGGGATTTTTTTATGCCACTCTTTTTTGATTGGATATACCATCAGCATAAAATCGGTGATTTCCGGCAGGGGTTTGTCGCAGTCAAAATATTTGAGCGCATCATCTGCGCACACCACCGGAGCAAAAGGTCTGAAATGTTCCCGATGCTTCACTTTTTCATTGAGCAGTTCCTTTGCTTGGGGATTGCAGGGATTTGCAAGGATGCTTCTGCTTCCCAGTGCGCGTGGGCCCCACTCCATTTTTCCTTGAAACCAACCAACAACCTTGTTGTCAAAGATCATTTTTGCAGTGCTCGCAATCAACTCCTGTTGGTTTTTAAATTTTGAGTATCGGATTCCTCGGGCGTCGAGGAATTGTTGGATTTCTTCAGTTGAAAATGCAGGTCCAAGATATGCGTGGCTCAGCTGATGTTGCTTTTCACGTTTCTTGCCGAGTATCGTGTGGTAGATGTACAAAGCAACACCAATACTGCTTCCCCCATCTGAGGGATTCGGATGAATCCACACGCGTTTGAATGGCGTATTTCTTAAAATCTTTCCGTTGTAAACGCTATTCAACGCAACGCCTCCTCCCAGCACCACATTTTGGTAGTGTGTTTTCTTGGAAAGGTCCTTCAGCATCGCAGTCATGGCTTCTTCAAGAATCAGCTGGAGTGCTGCTGCGATATCTTTGTGGCGCTGTGCCACCTCAGTCTCTTTTTTTCGTGTCGGTCCGTCTAGCAGTTTTTCCATTGCTTGAGACGGCATCCGATCTGCGTAATGATATTTGAAGTATTTCAGATCAAGCGTATAACTTCCATCCTCTTTGATGTCAACAACTTGTTTTAATTTTTCATAATAAGAGTTTGTTTTTTTATCCATGTCGCCATAAGAGGCAAGGCCCATGACCTTATATTCTGCATTATTCACGGTGAATCCTAGATAGGCAGTGATGGTGGAATACAACAAGCCAAGTGAGTGAGGAAATCGTATTTCTCCCAACAGTTGGATTTCCTTTTCATTTCCTATTCCCCAGGTCGTGGTTGACCATTCTCCAACACCATCTGCAGTCAAGATTGCCGCTTTTTTGAATGGACTGACCAGAAATGAAGCAGCAGCATGCGCGAGATGGTGCTCAATAAAGTACACTTCTCCCTCATATCCTAATTTTTTTATACTTTTTCGTATGTGCAATTTTTCATGGATCCACGAAGGCATGGCGCTGACAAATGTCTTCAAGCTTTTCGGAAACATCTGGACATGCTGTCCCAGCAGACGCTCAAATTTAAGAAACGGTTTTTCATAAAAACCCACCGCATCGACCTGTCCCATCGTAATGCGCTGGCTTTTGAGGCAGTACGTGATTGCGTTGAGAGGGAAGGAAGTATCATGCTTCTTTCTCGTAAAACGTTCTTCTTCTGCAGCTGCAACAACAACGCCATCTTTTAGCAATGCTGCTGAAGCATCATGGTAATAACAGCTGATGCCTAAAATGTACACCTTTTCAACCCCCGCCCTGTCTCTTTTTATTACACGCTACTGATCACATCACCATCATCAAAACTGTCGGCGATATTCTTCAATCGGTTTCTTTTTCAGATCCAATGGCTCCCAATACGTTTTTGCTTCCTGTTGGGGTTTTCCTGTAAAAAATGTCCTTCCTGAGATTTTGCACATCAGCCAGGCTGTTCCAACACCACCCAGATATACGATCGTTAAAAGAATAGTATTCACGAGGGTTTGGATACTCTCTCCAAAGCTTTTTATTCCCTCTTGAGTGCCAACAAAAAACAATGCAACATTTCCTTTCTTTTTTTTGTGTATACCCATAAAAAACCTACATCCCCATCCCTTTTCTGAGGCCTATTCCAGAAAGCACAAGGATTCCCACGATCCCCGCGATATGCCACCACGTCCATGTTGTGGGAATTTTTCCAGTAGTGTGGAGTATGATATACAAAATCGTTGTAGCGAGTGCATAGGAAAAGATAAAACCTACACTCTTTCCCATCCTGAGGATTATTCCCCCTGTATCAGCCATTTCTTTATGATCCATTTGCAAAATCCTCTAAATCCTTTGAAAGTTTTCGTTTCGGTTCTTCCTGTTTTTGTTTTTTTGGCGGTTCCTCATCTTCAGAGTGATCATCCCCTTCATCCTCGGTTTGGTGTTGTTCACCCTCTTCTTGTTCATCCTGGTTCTGTTTTGCGAGTTCTTCTTCGGTTCCTTCTTCCTGCTCTCCCTCACTCTCCTCCTCATTTTTTTCTTCAGGTTCATCAACAACCTCTAAACCTAAGGGGCCCAGTTCTTTTGCAGAACGCGGTTGGAACTCTGTGGGTTGTGCTTCCTGATCTCCTGTTTTATACACATCCAGTTGTCCTACTTTTTTGGGCCCTGCTTGTTCACTCGTTTGCCCTTGCCCTGGTCGATCTTTATACTTCTCCTTGATCTGCGCAGGAATATCTTTGAACAATGCTTTTACTGCCTCTTTACTGGGCAGGTCAAAATAATCAAGGAATTTTTGCGTTGGCTTGAGCACAAACGTGTTCCCTTTTTTCTCCCGTACGATAAACCCCAGTTCAACAAGGTGGGCAATGTGTTCATAGGCTTGCGACGTTCTAATCTTGATGACGTCAGCTTGGAGTGCAGGATGCCTCCATGCAATCACGGCAAGGGTTTCCAGCAATGCTTTATCCATCTCTGTGTGCGGTGTAATCTTTTTCACAAGCTCAGCATACGGATCTTTTACCGCCAGTTTCCATCCTTCTGTTTGTCCGACACCTTCCTCAACCAGAACCAAAGACCCTTGACTGTTGATTTCTTCCTTGAGTTCTTTTACTGCTTCTTTTACAAGTCCGGGAGTTGCAACACCCAGAAGCGAACAGAGTTCTTCACAGCTTACTGAACGTCCTGCTGCAAAAAGAATCGCTTGTACTCTCTTTTTAAGTTCTCCTACACTCAGAGAACTTTTCTGTTCTTCTTCACGGGCTTTTTCTTCGTGATCTTTTTCTTCCTGGTTTCTTGGTTGTTCAGCGATGTTTTTCACCTTCACCTGCTTTTCATACCTTTGCCTTTTCCTACTTTTTCACAGCAACATATCTTCCTTTTTCTTCTCGAATCCAACCATCATGCACCATCTCTTTTAAAAAATTTCCGAGTTCCTGCTCTCCCACCCCTATACGCTTGGAAAGTTCAGCAAGGGCAATCGGTCCCTTATAACTCAATGTTACAATAACCAGATTGCGGAGCAGCAGGTTGGTGTTTCTTAATAAATTTTTGTTGTGCGCAGTTCCTTCTTTGACGACCATGTCAATGCGGTGGAGCCTTGCTTGAAGATCATTGAGGAATCCTGAAAAATCAGGGGCTCGAAAGACAAACTCCTGCGGTTCAATAATTTCAATGGATGAAGGCATATAATCGAAGCAAAGAAACGTCAAGGTTGCTGAATCTTTAACCATCATTTCAAGCTCTGCAAACACAAGGTACAGTTTGTTTTTCTTTTCCGGCTCTGAAAAATCTTCTTTGAGTATGATAATCCCTTGTTCCTGTTTCAATTTTTCAATAAAGAGGACCAGCGTGTTTTGGATGTATTCCACAGGACCACCCATCATTTCAATGATCATTCTTGCATGGACAAATCCTTGGTCAAGGTACTCCTGGATCTCCGCCAGGGTGAGTGTTCGTACTCCTGAAGAGACTGCTTTCTGTGCTTCTTGGGTTTCCTGAGTTGTACCAAGGTCTTTTTTTCCCTGTTTTTTCCCTTGTTTCTTGTCCTTTTTACCCATATGGTTACTCACCCTTGTTGGTTGAACGACTGCTTTTTTAAATGTTCTTCTCTGGGCCTTCTCCCTGCGCCATGACTAAACTTTTAAATACCCGTCCATCTTTTTAAATAGTACATGGCACGCAACACACCACCCCCCATACGAGCACACACGACCCCTGCTGAATCTCTGAAAACCACTTCGCACGCTTCCCAGTCCTTCTATGCCCAAATTGCTATTAAAACCTCGCTTGCCATCTTTATTGGTGCAGTGTTATCCGGTTTTGCTGCCTACGCAACCCGTATGGTTTTAACCCGTGCTCTCAGTGTTACTGAATATGGTTTGTTTTATGGCGTGTTCAGCTTTGTCAGCTTCTTTTTGTTGTTCCGCGATTTTGGTCTTCCCACCGCCATCATCAAATATGTTGCTGATTTTCATGCGAAAAAGAAAAACAATGAACTCAAAACAGCGCTTGTTTCTGTAACACTCGTGCAGTTTGTAAGTTCGGTTATTATTGCAGTTGTTCTTTTTGCATTTGCTGATAGCATTGCAACCTCCTATTTTAAAGAGCCCAAGGCAGCGTTGCTCCTGAAGTTCTTTGTGGTCTATATCTTTACCAGTCTTTTTGCCATCCTCCTCAAGGCTATTCTCACAGGATTTCGATCAAAATTTTTCCCCTTTTTTGAGCTCTTCAAAAACACCACTAATCTTTTATTCCTTCTTGTTGCAGCCCCGCTGAGCTTGGGTATTCTTCTCCCCTTGTTTGGCCAAATTATTTCATGGATTGTGATGATGGGCATCTGTGCATATCTTCTCCTCAAGTATCATTTTCGCTTTTTTGATTATCATCTAACAAATTTGAAAAGTTCAACAACGCTGATGTTTTCTTTTGGGCTTCCTGTCATGCTTGCAAGCATCGGCTATCAAGTGATCGGGCAAATGGACACTCTTTTCCTGGTCTACTTAAGAACGCTTGAGGAAGTTGGCGTCTACAATACAGTGCTCCCTGCTTCTCTAGTCTTTTTATTGTTTGGAAAGTCGGTTGCTGATATTATCTTTCCCCTCTTTGCAGAGATGTGGGCAAAACATGAGCATCACAAAATTCAGCAGGGGGTTGCAGAGGTTTACAAGTATGGTTTTATTCTTTCCGCTCCGGTGCTCTTATTCTTTTTTGTCTATGCGCGGCTTTTTTTAGAACTCTCTTTTGGGCTTGTCTATGGCGCCGGCGCTCAAGCATTTCAAATTCTCCTTATTGGGATCCTCTTTTATATTATGGTGATGATCAACAACCATATTCTTGCAGCTATAGGGAAGCCAGGAATCACCACCAAGATTGTGCTCGGATCTGCGGTTTTGAATATTATTCTCAACCTTATTTTTATCCCTCCCTTTGGTATGGGCGGTGCTGCCTTGGCAACAAGTCTTAGTTACCTCACCATGCTTCTGTTTTCAACGTTGTATGTGGCAAAAGAGTTATCGGTTGCTCCTCCTTGGCTGTTCTGGACAAAATCTTTTGTTGCAGGAGGGGTCTATCTTGCAGTAGCATATGGTCTTGAAGAAGTTCTTGCTTCGATGGTATTCTACCTGAGAATTCCCTTTATTTTTTTGATTGCTTGTGCAGTGTACGTTCTTGCACTTTTCCTTCTTCGCATAGTGTCTTGGCAGGAAGTCCAGGAAAAGAAGCGTCTGCTTTTGCGGGTATTTGCTCGTTAATTCCTTTTAAACCCTTTTAAACCTCTGACACAAGATATATAAAGAAGGGGTTGTAGGCTGTTTGCAGTCGGTGGTAGGTTGTGGGTAATAAGTAACAAGGGGGTCTCTATGAAAGTTGCACTGATCACCGGAATCACCGGGCAAGACGGAGCCTATTTAGCAAAATTTCTGCTTTCAAAGGGATACAAAGTCTATGGAACCTATCGAAGGCTCAGCACTCCGAATTTCTGGCGTTTGCAGGCCTTGGGTGTTCTTGATAAGGTTGAACTGGTTTCTTTTGACCTTATTGATCAAAGTTCCATGCTCAACATTTTGAAAAAAATCAAACCTGACGAAATCTACAACCTTGCTGCACAGAGTTTTGTGGGAGCTTCTTTTGAACAGCCGGTTTCAACTGCCGAGATTACCGCACTGGGACTTCCGAGAATTCTTGATGTTATGAGAATCCTTTGTCCGCAGGCAAAATTTTATCAAGCTTCAAGCAGCGAGATGTTCGGCAAAGTCCAGCAGATTCCTCAAAATGAAAAAACCCCTTTTTACCCCCGAAGTCCCTATGCTGCTGCAAAATTGTATGCACACTGGGTGACCATTAATTACCGCGAAGCATACAACCTGTTTACCTGTTCTGGTATTCTTTTCAATCACGAATCACCGCTTCGTGGACTTGAATTTGTCACACGAAAAATCACCAATGCCGTTGCACGCATCAAGCTCGGTCTCCAGAAAGAGCTCTTGTTAGGAAATCTTGATGCCAAGCGGGATTGGGGGTATGCTCCTGACTTTGTCGAAGCCATGTGGCTGATGCTTCAGCAGGAACATCCTGATGACTTTGTCATTGCAACGGGAGAAACACACACTGTTCGGGAATTCTGTGAAGTTGCATTTCAAGAAGTCGGACTCCATTATAACGACTATGTCAAAGTTGATGAACGCTTTTTCAGGCCTTCAGAAGTTGACCTGCTTGTCGGAGATCCTGCTCAAGCAAAACAAAAATTAAACTGGAAGCCCAAAACCACCTTCAAAGAACTCGTGAAGATTATGGTTCAAGAAGACCTCAATCGTTGGCAGCGCTTCCAAAAAGGAGAGCACTTCCCTTGGGATGCTCCGTACGATTATGTGTTTGGAAAAACCATCTCACCGACGTACCAGCTTGATCGCTAGAGAATATACGAGGATGCCTATGCCATCTTATTTCGAAACCATTGAACACAACGGAAAGATTCTTGCCCTGATTGTGCGTAAAAAGCATGTGGCGAGGTTGAAAAAGAGCGGAGAACCCCTAGCATTTGTCACACCCAACGACTTTCCATTTCAAATAGGTATCCACAACAGAAAAAAAGAAGAAACGCTCAAACCCCATTTCCACCTGCCTTTCGAACTCCTCCAAAATTTTTCTGTTCAAGAATTTTTTTATGTGATCTCGGGAAGCGTGAAAATTGACCTGTATGATGACCGCGAACATGATGCAAAAGTTGCTGAAGTAATCGTTAAAAAAGGAGACAGCATTGTCCTCAATGTCGGGCACGGGTTTACATTCCTTGACGATGCACAGTTGATTGAACTGAAACAAGGTCCCTATCGCGGACGAGAACAAGAAAAAAGATTTTTAGACTAGTTCAATCCTTTACCCACCTCCCTCTCTTGATCCCGGGGTATCCTGATCCTTATGATTCCTGTTTGTGAACCAACCCTTATCGGGAATGAGAAACGGTACGCGCTCGATTGCATCGAGACGAACTGGATTTCTTCTATGGGCAAGTATATTGAACAGTTTGAACAGGGTTTTGCAACATTTTGCGGAGTGAAACACGCTGTTGCGGTTAATAATGGAACAACAGCCCTCCACCTTGCTCTTGCCGCAAGTGGGATTGGCTCTGGCGATGAAGTGATCGTTCCTACGTTTACCATGATTGCATCGGTGAATGCAATTCTTTACACCGGTGCAAAACCGGTTATTGTTGATGCTGATCCTGAAACATGGAACATGGACACTTCCCCTTCCGGAATCAAAAAGCTTGCTGCAAAAATAACCAAGAAAACCAAGGCCATCATGCCGGTGCATATTTATGGGCATCCGGTGGATATGGATCCGATTCTTGAGATTGCAAAACAGCACCATCTGTTGGTGATTGAAGATGCAGCAGAAGCGCATGGTGCCGAATACCAGGGAAAACAAGGGGTAAAAAAATGCGGAGCCATGAGTCATGCTGCTTGTTTTAGTTTTTATGCAAATAAAATTATCACTACGGGAGAAGGAGGCATGATCGTTACAGATGATGATGTACTCGCTGAAAGATTGAGGCTCTTGCGCAACCACGCATTCACCAAAAAGCGTTTTATCCACAACGAGCTGGGTTATAATTACCGCATGACCAACATCCAAGCTGCAATCGGCTGTGCACAACTCGAGCAGATCGAAAAACTGATTGCTTTGCGTATTAAAAATGCACATTGCTACAACCAGCTTTTCAAAGCCTCCGGGCTCGTTGGAAAGGGGATCACCCTTCCGTCGGAAAAGCCCTGGGCAAAAAATGTCTACTGGATGTACGGGATTTTGATTGACGAGAAAACGTTTGGCATCTCTAAAGACCAACTCATGACTGAACTGGAAAAACAGGGCATTCAAACGCGGTCGTTTTTTTATCCGATGCATCAGCAGCCGATGTTTGTCAATAAAAAATATCCCAACGGACTCAGCGATGCTGACCTGCGTGACCACTACCCTGTTGCTGACCGTCTTGCGCAAGAAGGACTGTATCTTCCTTCCAGCAGCCATTTGACTGAAGAACAGATCAAGACCGTTGTTGATGCAGTCGTGTCTCTTGCAAAGGGGCAGGTTCATGGGGGTTAAAGACATGGCCTTGAAAAATATCAAGAACACTGAACAAAAGAATACCGAACAAACCGTTTTCACGAAGAATTATGCATATTACTATGATCTGTTCTACAAAGATAAGCCGTATGCTGAAGAATGTGATTTTGTTGAACAGCTTATTGCTAAGTTTTCAAATCACGCTGGCAAAAAAACAATCCTTGATGTGGGGTGCGGAACAGGAAGACATGCAATGATTCTTGCTCAGCGCGGTCATCACGTGACGGGAACTGATTTTTCAGCTGATATGATTGCACTTGCAAAAAAACGTTCCGCCGACTACAATCTCCCTATCAGTTTTCACGTCATGCCGATGCAGGAGACTAAACTCAACAAGCAGTTTGATATCATTGTAGGTTTATTTCATGTTTTTGGCTACCTGACAGACTACCAAGATATCGAAAAGATGCTCCATGCAACAAAAGAGCACATGCACAAAGATTCTCTCCTTATTCTTGACTTTTGGAATGGTGAGGTGGTCCTCAAAGACACCTGGCCTCAGAAAGTCAAAATCTTTTCAGAAACGGTGAATGGACTTCCTACGCGCATTATACGATTCTCGTTTACACAACTTGACACGACAAAAAACATTGCAGAAGTGCGGTTTCAAACGCTTGTTCTTGAAAAACCGCATACACAAGAAATCTTGACGAGTGAATTCGAAGAAACCCATTATATGCGGTATTTTTTTCCAGAAGAGATCAAAAATTATCTCCAAGCGCAGGGATTTGAAGTGCTCCATCTCTGTCCATTTTTAGATTTGGAGAGCGGTGGAAGTGCAGGTAAACTTGAAAAGGCCTGGAGCGGAACCATTGTTGCTAAGCTTAAACCCTAAGTATTACCATACCTGTGAGGTGTTGAGACGATGCCAACTGAAGAAGAAATAAAACGCTTGCAGAAAAAGGAACAGTACCTATCCTATTTTTGTAGGTTCAGAAACTTTTTTTCCTCTTTACCTTCTCGATCTCTTTTTGCAAAATCTTTCTTGCCTGTTTTTCTTCTTTTGCTCATTCTTACCGTTGGCATTTGGTTGAGGATGCAACCTGCCAACATCTCTTATGCTGAAACGACCGTCGATACGATGATGGAAGATCGTATCTATAAACAGTTCCTCTTAGAAGCGCATACCAAAAATCCCAGCTTTCCTCTTGCTGAAAAAGAGCGTTTTGCGCGCAATCGTCTTGAAAATTTTAAGAAACTCCCTGCTTACCAGGCGGAACGGAACAAACAGGTTGAGGAACTCAAAAACCTCTTCAGACCCGAAGATGCACCCGTCTATCCTTTGGAGATGGATGCGTATCATCATCTTTTTTTCACAAAGAATGTTTTAAAGTATGGTTCTATGTTTGATACTGAGATTGATGGTGTACGCTATGACACGTTCAAATTTCCACCCACCGGAAGAATTCGCCCGGATGAGCATTTTTTCCCACATTTTGCTGCGTGGTTCTACCGTTTTACACACTCGTTGTTTGGTTTTAGTCTTCTCGAATCCTTTGTGCTCATCCCTGTTGTTCTTTCTACCCTCATCTTGATACTCTTTTTTTTGTTTGGCTATCGCTTTTTTGGTTTAGCCGGTGCATTTTTTGTGGGTCTTTTAGCGGCAGTAGAATCGGTTTTGGGTGTACGCGGGATTCTTGGCTTTACCGATACGGATATGCTTAATATTCTCCTGAGTTTTGCTGCTGTTTTTTGTGTTCTTCTTGCTTTTGATGATGCATCCAAGCAGGAGAACATGTTCTCTTGGAAAAGTTTGTTTTGGGTTCTCATTGCAGGTTTGAGCATCGGTCTTTTTGCCTTCACCTGGTCTGGCTGGTGGTATATTTTTATTATCATCTTGCTCAGTATTGCCCTTTTTATCGGGTGCTCGATATGCTCTTTATTTTTCACTCGACGTCAAACCGAACCAAAACAACCGTACCCGAAGCAGATCAAACAGACGCTGGTTCTTTTCCTCTCATTTTTTCTTGCTTCAGGAATCTTTACCAGTTTCTTTACAGGATTTTCAACTTTTTTTGGTTTTCTGACTCGACCGTTTTCAGTCTCGTCGTCTCTCACTGATATCTTCACACAAACTGCATCAGGAGTTGAACTTCTGCCCAATACCTATCGTTTTTTTGTAAGCGAACTTCAAGTGGTTCCCTTTAAGACCTTTGTGAGTGATTTTGGCGGCGCCTTACCCTTAAGCATCTTCTTTCTGGGTTTCGTTTCTTTGAGTATCCTTGCTTTCTCTCTTATGAAGAATATGCTGAAACGAGACTCTGTTACATGGGTATTCTTATACATCCTCCTTTTTGTATACGCGGCTATTACCGGTTATATGACGTTCCGCGTCATTCGATTTGTGTACTATTTTGCGGTTCCTTTTATTCTGTTTTCAGGTTTTTTCTTTGCTCAATTTTTTTCGCGATGGGCAGAACAAATCTCAGTCAGTTTTAGAATCGAGAAAAAGTTAATACAAACCCTGGTTGTTATACTCTTCTTACTTTACGTTGGTTTTTCTCCCTTCCCACCCTTTTGCGATCATGGTAAATGCAAACAAAGTTTGGATATCTTTAAAGAAAAACCAGCAATCTATGATGACGGATTGGAGCAAATAATGGATCTTATTAAAACTCAAACACCTCCTGATGCGATCATTACTTCATGGTGGACTGAGGGTAATTTTATTAAATCTCAGGCTGAGCGGCGCTCGACCATCGATGCAGCTTCACAGAACATGCAACATCTCCTCTGGGTTGCATCTGCGCTTGCGAGTGATGATGAGAACAAAGCAGTTGCTGCTCTTCAACTGGTAGACTGCGGTTCGTATGTTCCTTATTACCTCCTCACGCGCAATACGATTATCGACCCAACGCTCCCTTTTGCCAATGGAACCGTGAGTGATTCCTATCATGCTTTCAAAATCCTTCAGGATCTTCTGAGCATGGACAAAGATCAGAGTGCATCTTATCTTCAGGCTCTTGCCAATCGCAATATGTTCTCTTCCTCTATCATCCCTGAGCTTCTCAATAAAACAAAATGCAACCCTGTTGAAGGTTACTTTTTAGTTTCTGATGCATTCCGTGAATTTACCAGTGTCTGGTCTTTCTATGCTACGTTTGATGTTGATCGAGCAAAAATATTCAACTTGAAAGACGATAAGCCTGCAGCACTTTCATTTATGCAGCAAGAACTGAATGCAACACAAAAAGAGGCAGAGGATCTTTTGCTTCAAGCTCAATCCATTCAAACCGATGCCGAGCTTCTTGATTTTTTTAGCAAGCGGGGGCGTATTGTAGAAATTCTTTGTCTGCCTCAAAAAGACGCCTTCCTGAGATGTGTAACGGGATATAAAAATTCAATTGTCGAATTTAATATCGATACACTCAACAAAAAGATTACCTATGGGCGGGGCCCTCAAGATGTCTTTGCATCGCTGGTCTGGGCTGATGCCACAGGTTACCATGAGCAATCCCTACAGTCATCATCTTCCTCTTTCCTTCCTTCCCCATCTCCCAAGAACTCCCCTCTAAACATGGTGTTCGGTGTCGACTCGCAACCCGTCTCTGTGGTGCTCACAACGGTACAGAAAGAAGGAAAGACGGTTGTACTCCTTGCAGATCAACCCCTTCAGAAAAGTATGTATGTTCGTTTAAATTACCTGAATGGTGCGGGTTTGTCTAAGTTCAGTCTCTTGGGGCGCGCCGTGAGCAACCTTAAAGGAAACCTTTATGTATGGAAGGTTCTTTGGCCAGGCGAGAAGGGTGAACGCAATGGGGGCTAAAATTATGAAGGTAAAACAACCGCCAAAAACATCACGAACACCATCACCCAGCACTGTATTATCACCTCATACTGCATCCGATGACTTGGTTTTTAACTTTCAAAAGCTCCTTAAAAAGAGGAAAGAACAGGGTCAAACTGAAAAACAGAATCAACCCCTCCTCCATTCTGCTCCCTCCCTTCAACGTCATCCTTTCTTTTCCCTTTTTCAAAATGAAAAATTGATCATCCTCATTTTGATTCTCATCCCCCTTTTTTTTGGTGTATACATCCGTTCTGCTCCTGCCTGGATTCCTCAAGCTCAGGGCATTGCGCAAGAACAAATTCTGACCCGTTTTGTGCAGGAACAGTTGCAGAGCATACAAAAAACAAATCCCGCACTCTCGGATGATGATAAAAAAAGAATCATTCGCCAGCGCGCTGCAGCGTTCCAGAACTCGGATGAATTTGAGACTGCGGTGGGAGAGTTCAAACAACAGCTGAAAGACCCTTACAAAGATGCAACCGGGTTTTTGTATCTTATCGGCGCCGACTCATATCACTACACTCGTTACATCAGGAATATTATTGATCATGGCTATCCGGGCGACAGTATAAGGGATGGCCGTCAATTTGATACATTGATGCTTGCGCCGACAGGAAAAGTCGTTACCAAAAACTTTCATGTCTATGCGGGAGCATACTTTTATACCATTGCTTCACTTTTTATGGTCAACGCAAGCAGGGAGGGTATTCTGTTCTTTTTTCCTGTTTTCTTTTCAGCAATTGTTATCATCTTTGCTTTTTATCTTGGCAGAAAGTTAGGCGGCAACCTTGCAGGTTTTTTCACTGCACTTTTTATTGCTTTGCACTATACTGTTGTCGCAAGAACGATGGGTGGTATTGTCGATACCGATGTCTACGTTGTTTTTTTCCCTCTTGCCATTGTTTGGCTGTACTTTGAGATGATTACTGCTGAATCACTCAAGAAAAAACTTGCCTGGTCTGCTGGTGCGGGAATTTTAACAGGGCTTTTCGCTTTTGCATGGACAGGCTGGTGGTATATCTATGATTTTCTGCTTATTGCTACAGTTCTCTATGTCTGTTATAACTTCCTTGTTTTTTTTTTCGAACATCGTCCTCGCCGTTTCGATGTTTCCTTTTTTAAAACGAAACAGTTCACTCACCTTTTCCATAGTGTGATCACTTATCTCCTCGTAACCAACCTGCTCATTCTTTTTTTCAAACGTTTAAAAAATGTCTTTGATCCGTATACCAGTGTCATTGACTTTTTGTCATTTGGCAAGGAAGTGAAAAGCGGTTCCTTGTGGCCGAATGTTCTGCTTACCGTAAAAGAACTTGAACGTGTGAACCTTGCATTTATCATCGATGCAGTGGGAATTTGGATTCTCCTTTTTGCTCTATTCGGAGCGCTTCTCTTGCTCTATCAAGGCATTCAACTTCATCGTCAAGCACTCCTGCGTCGGGATTCCGTAGAAAACCACCGTGGTCAAAATCCTTTCATCTTTTACGTTGCCTTCCTTGTTATTTATACACTTGGTTCACTTTTTGCAGTAACCTATGGCGTACGTTTTTTGATTGTTCTTATTATTCCTATTGCCCTTCTTTGTTCGTTTTTTCTTTCTTCAGCGATTCTCTCGCTGAGTAATCTTGGTGCAACGTTTTTTCCCTTTTTTACAAGATCTTCCCACGTTATTCCTTCCCTTTTCGTCATCATTCTTACTGTGGGAGCTATGCTGTTTTTAGGTTTTTCCCCCTTTTCGTCGCTTTGCCTTCAAGGAGCTTGCAAACAAACCTTAGTGGGAATCCATTCAACAGGACCGACCATTGATGATATCTTTATTGACACACTTACTAAGTTGCAGATGAGGACTGGCGAAGATGCTATTCTCACCTCTTGGTGGGATTACGGCCATATCTTCAAATATTTTGCAAATCGGGCAGTCACTTTTGATGGGGCTTCTCAGAATACACCGCAGGCCTATTTTGTTGGGCGTTTCTTTGTAACCCATAATGAAAAAGAAGCGTTGGGAATTTTGCGTATGCTCCATTGCGGAGGAAATGCAACCGTTTCGCTTCTGGAAAACGAATTTGAAGACGATACGCGCAAAGTTGTTGAACTCACGAACAAACTTGTTGTCGTATCCAAAAGACAGGGACGTGCATTGTTGGAAAAGCAAAATTTCTCATCCGATACGGTCGAGCGTATTCTTTCCACCACCTACTGCACCCCTCCTGAATCTTATGTAATCCTTACCAAAGATATGATTGGAAAAGCATCGGCATGGGGGCATATTGGCTTCTGGAACTTTACACGCGCAAAAATGCTCCAAGATATTCAATCCCTACCAAAAGACCAAAAAGAACAGGGTATTCTCAAGCTTCAAACTGAATTTGCTCTGTCTCAAGAACAAGCAGAAAAAACATATATCTTTTTACAAACCACATCATCAATTGAAATTCAGGAATGGCTGGCCCCCTGGGTGCTGTACAGCAAAGATATTGTTGGGTGCAAAATTGCTGATGCATCGGGAACGATGCTGAGGTGTCCGAACTATCTTAATGAAAATGAACCAGGAACCTACGAACTTTCTTTTACTTCAGAAGGAGAAATGCTTTCCGCAGTGGTAAAAGGTCCGCAAGGACAGTATCTTACTCCTCAATCTGTCATTTTCATGAAGCGTGATCAGTTGTTTGAATACGCTCCTAAAACTGACAAGCAGAAGTCCCCCTTTTCTCTTGCTCTCTTGCAAGATTCAACCGGCATGAGCAGTTTTGTTTTAAGCCCTCAACTCAGCCTGAGTATGTTTACGCGATTGGCGTATTATGACGGTGCAGGGCTTTCGTATTTCAAGTTGTTTACAGCCAGCGAAGGTCATAACCCTATTCAGGTCTGGAAAGTGTCTTGGCCTTCTGTCGAGGAGTAATACAAAGTAATAACAACGTGAAGCTAGCACTAGCGAAGCGCCTTTAGGACATCTTCTGCTTGTGTTTTGTCAATCATCCCTGGGGTGCAGGTTGTATGCGTCCCAAAAATAGTGTAACATGCACAATCTTCTTTCCAAATATACCTGCTTTTTTTGTGCAGGGGTGCATACACGTTAGGATCAGTGGGTCCAAAGATGCTGATAATGTTTTCATTGACCGTTGCAGCCATGTGCATTGGTCCTGAGTCGCTGCAAACAATTTTTTTACAGCGTTCCATCAATGCGATGGATTGATGGATGCTGGTTTCACCCACTGCTGAAACGAGTTTGTGGAGTTTGTGTTTCGTTTTCCTTTTCATTGCTGTTTGTGCCGTCTGCTCTTGTGCCGCCTGCATCACAAACTCCGCATCTTCCTTGTCGCTGGGCCCGCCAAGAAGCAGAACATCATACTTTTGGATGAGCTGTCCAATCAGTTCTGCATAGCGTTCCTTGCTCCAGATCTTCAGATTGAAGCTCTGGCCGGGATTTTTTCCGCCGCCGACAACAATCCCTATTGTTTGTTTTGAAAGATGGAGCTGTTGAAAAAAACGCTTTGCAAATTTCCTGTCTTCCGGCTTTAAAAAAATGTCCATCTTCCAATTTTCCTTGTTTTTTTCATCATATACTGCCTCCAAGGGAATGGCGAGATCAAGATACGAAAGACTGTCATGCTTGTTTTGCAGATAAGGAATACTCACGTTGTTGGCAAATCCTTCCCCCTGTCGGTCAAAACCTATTCTCAGCGTTTTTTTGAAAACAGAACAGAACCAGGCATAGATCCCTGCCATCCAGCTCTTATCAAGCACTAAGATCAAATCATAGTTGTTGTGTCGTATTTTTTTGATTAATTTCAAGTTCTCAATGATGCTTTTCTGTTTTCCATAAATCAGATTATCATCGAAAACAATCAACTCGCGGAGGTGCGGGTTTCCAACAAGAATGGGGTGAGAAAATACGCCCACTGCATAGTCTACTGCATAGCCTGCCTTGCTGAGTTTGCGAACCAAGGGTGTTGTCATAAGAATGTCGCCAATCGCGCCGACTTTAAGGAGAAGCACTTTTCTTGCGCTTCCCTGGTTGCTGCGGAGAAGCATCTGTTCAGGAAGTTTTTTAGTTCGTAAACTAAACAGAATCTTCCCAACTCCTGTTGCAATTCGTGTTGCTAATGGTTTGCCGTCGGTATCCATGTGCTGATGTTCCTCTTTACCTCTTTACTGTTTCAACTCAACAATTTTAACCTTGCCGAGACTCTGCCCTAATGTCTGCTGATTTTGTTTTTGCTTGTGGGAATCCCAATCTTTGAGGAATTTTTCGAGTCCGATATCCGTCAATGCATGTTTAATCATCTGTTCAAAAACAGCAGGAGGCAGGGTGCAGACATGGGAGCCGAGCATCGCCGCTTCTTTTACGTGTTCAGGATGCCTCACGCTTGCCGTTAAGACCTTGGTCGTAAATCCATAGTTCTTGTAAATCGCAAGGATTTCTTTGATGAGCGTCATGCCGGTCTGTCCGATGTCATCCAGTCTTCCAATAAAGGGGCTGATGTATGTTGCTCCTGCTTTTGCAGCAAGAAGCGCTTGATTCGCTGAGAAGCACAAGGTTACATTGATCTTGATCCCTTCGCCGGTCAGAATTTTTGTCGCCTGCAGTCCTGCCGGCGTGAGTGGAACTTTCACGACGACATGCGGGTCAATTTTTGCAAGTTCGCGTCCTTCTTTTAGCATGCCTTCAACATCCGTGGCAACCACTTCTGCGCTCACCGGACCTTGTACGATCGCACAGATTTCTTTGACGACTTGTTTAAAGTCTCTGCCTTCTTTTGCGATTAAGGTCGGATTGGTGGTCACGCCATCCAGCACGCCCCAGGCATGCAGTCGTTTGATTGCTTCAACATCTGCAGTATCAACAAAGAGTTCCATGTTCGTGCACCTCGCATCTTCAGTTTCAAGGAGTGGATTTTTTGTATCTGTTGTATTTTTAGTGATTCCCTCTCCTATCTCATTTCTTTTTTCTTCTCCTCGTCCTTCTTTCTCGAGTTTTTCATTAATCCTTAATAATGTTTTCCTCATCAGCTCTCGGACAACTTCACGTTGAGGATCATGCGGTGCGAAACTTTCACCTTCAGTAGCCTCTGTGACTTCCTTTTCTCTCCCCTCTTCTCTCATTTTTCCTCCCTTTTTTCTTGCCACTACGCTCTTCACTGCTTCAACCATATGCTTCGTGTTCATACCATACTTGTCATACAGTTCTTCTCCTTTTCCCGACTCTCCAAAGTTGTCCCGCATTCCTATTCTTTCAACATACGTTGGCAGGGCTTCGGCAAGGACTTCACTCACCGCACTTCCTAAACCGCCGATCACTGAATGATCTTCAGCAGTAACGACTGCTCCTGTCTTCTTTGCATACTTCAAAACAAGTTCTTCGTCCAGCGGTTTGATGGTGTGCACATTGATGACAGCAACAAAGATTTTTTCTTGCTCTAACTGGTTTGATGCATCAAGCGCTTTCCCCACCATTGCACCGGTTGCAAAAATAACTGCATCATTTCCTTCTTTAAGCATAATCGCCTTTCCTATTTCAAATGTATTTTTATTCTTTTCATAATATTCTTTCATCACATCAGGAACTTTTGACCGTGTCAGTCTCAGATAGCAGGGTCCCACGTATTGTGCAATGGCCTGCGTCGCAAGCTCTGCTTCGGTTCCATCAGCAGGTTGAATAATCATCATACCCGGAAGCGTGCGCATGGTTCCGATGTCTCCCAATTCTTGCGCAGAAGCGCCGTCTTCTCCTGTCAACAGGCCCGCATGGCTTGCCACTAATTTGACATTTGCTTTGTTGTATGCGACGCTCATTCTGATTTGATCATGCGCCCGATTGGGCAAAAAGGAGGCAAATGAACAGGCAAACGGAATCTTTCCTGTCTTTGCTAGGCCTACAGCAAGCCCAACCAGATTCTGCTCTGCAATCCCGACGTTAAAATAGCGTTCGGGATACTTTTCTCCAAACTTTTCTGATCGTGTTGAACTGCAGAGATCTGCGTCAAGAACAACAATCTTCGGATTTTCACCGAGCTTGACGATTGCATTTCCAAACCCGTCGCGTGTTGCCATGCTCATAGAATATCCACCCCGGCTTCTGCTCCAGTTTTCATCCCTATTTTTTCGATTCCGGCTTTTTTGATTTCTTCCAAAGCCTGCTTCAGCTCTTCATCATTCGGAGCTTTTCCATGAAATGCTTTGTTCAGTTCCATAAAAGAAACACCTGCTCCTTTTTTGGTGTGGCTGATAATCGCCAAAGGTTTGAAACTCGTCACTTTTCTCAATGCATCAACCACTTCTTCCATACTATTTCCATTGATTTCAATCGCATGCCATCCAAATTCAGTAAACTTCTTAGCAAGAGGACGTTCTTCGGTGTTGATGTCCGAAATCTCATTCGTAAATCCTTCTTGTTGGACTCCATTAAAATCAACAATTGCAGTAAGATTGTTCAGTTGATGCCGTCCTGCAAACATGATGGCTTCCCACACCGAGCCTTCCTGCATTTCACCGTCGCCAAGAAGCACAAAAANNTCAATTCTTCTTTTGGAAAATATCCTGCTTCTGCCAGTACCGCATAGAAGCTGGGGCAGCAATGTCCTTTGCTCAAGATGCAGATGTCTCTGTGGGGATCTTGGGGATTTTTTGGGTTGTGCTTCATTCTAAAAAAATATAATGCGGTGAGGATTTCTGCCTGCGACAAGGATCCACCGGGATGTCCTGATCCTGCTCGGTGCGTCATCAAGACAGCCTGCCGTCTCAGTTCTTGTGCAATCTGTTTCAATGCTTCAATCTTCACATTTTTGTGAGGTGTTGTGGTTAAAACTTTACTCAACAGGTTACGCATCATCATCGCTTCCCTCCCTCTTTTCTCTTTGATATTTTATGATCGCATGATACAGTGCAGGAATATTCTTTTCATGTTTGTCAATAATATTCAATCCTCGTCCGCCGTGGAGCGTCGGTCTCTCTACCACATTCACGAGTGGACGATAATGGCGGATCATATCAAGATTTGCTGTCGTAATATTTTTTGTAGGATATCCAAGATTTCTTGTCATGGTAATAGATTTGAGGAAGACTTCCGGCATCACGACTGCTGATCCGACATTCATAATCACTCCCCCGCTTACTTTTGCGAGCCGTGTGGTGAACAGTTTGAAATCAAGATAGGATGTTTTTCCGACGCTTGCGCCGTTGCAGCTTGGGTGCTGGTGAATTATATCAGTTCCTATGGCAACATGGACGCATACCGGAATCTTCAGTTTGTATGCGTGCCACAAAATCGAGAGTTCTTTGTGCGGTGGATTCATTTCATCGATCCATTTTCCCAAACTGTAGCCCATTCCCCAGTTGTTGACTGCGCCTCGTTTGATTGCTTGATTCATATTCACACCTGTTTCTTTTGCCATGCCGAAGGTTCCATCTTCAATGCCTGTTGCAACATCTTCGCTGGTCTGGCCGATCATGGCCATCTCAAAGTCATGGATCGTAAACGCCCCATTGACGCCAAATAGAGTGATGATGCCTTTCTGCATCATATCAATGAAAAATTTGCTAAGCCCCACTTTAATGGGATGGCCGCCCATCATGATCACGATTTCTTTTCCTGATGTTCGTGCTTCGACAATCCGCTGTGCAAGCGTTTCGATATCTTCAGGCTGGCTAGGTGGTGGAGTGGCTTGGTCAAGACTCAGCATATCTTCTTTCATAAACTTATTTTTTCTTGATTGAAGCGGATAGCGGTTGATTTTTGAGAAATCAAGCAGCGGTTCATGTTCGTTGATGATCCTTATTTTTGTTTCATCCATCGAGAGCGTTGCAGGGTCTCCTCGCTCTTTTTTATCGAGCTCAATAATCTTGCTGATCATTTTTGTCGTTGAGTAGTCGCAGAGATCTCCAATCAAAACTACTTTCCCGCCGAGCATTTCTACGGCGGGGCGTTCGATGCAATCCTTGCCATAGGTTGCTGCGTTGAAGTGGAGGTCTGGGACGACAGTTTTAATAAACTCCATCGGTGCAGTTTCGTCGAATAAGGTCACATAATCAACAGAGGCAAGTCCTGCGAGCATCGTGGCCCGATAGGTTTCTGGGATGATGGGTCGATCCGGGTTTTTGTAGGCTTTGACTGACGCATCGCTGTTCATTCCAACGACAAGAACGACGTCTTCGGCTTTTTTTCCATGCTTTTTTGCATGTTCGATCCCGATTCTTTTTGCTTCTTCTAAAAAAAGCACATGGCCGGCATGGATAATATCAAAACTTCCGTTGGTGGTAAGGAGGATTTTTCCCTGCTGTTTGAGTTGTCTGCAAAGTTCTTTGAGTGCATCGCGTGTTTTGATTTTTTCTTTGGCGTCAACCATCTCCATGCCGAGGGGTGTTTCATTTTGTTCTTGTTCCAGTGCACTAAAATCATACGGTTTTCCATACGGTGCATAGCGTGCTGAATGAATGACATGCATTCTTCCTGTTTGGAGTGTTCCAAAAGGTTTTGCAACAATGGGGTATTTTACCAGCAGGAGGTTGAACCAGTTTCTAAAATCATGTTCAGTGGAAAATTCCATGTATGCCTGGCCTTTTGCAATGACCAGATCTGCTTGTTTGAGAACACGCTTAAAGTCAGTGCTGACATCGTCTTCATGCAGTCCAAAACAGTTGGATCCGGTTGAGATAATCGTTCCATACTGCTCAAATCCCAACTCTTTCAGTTCTTGTGCTGTGACATCATTGAGCATGGGTGCTCCTTTTGCTCCGATGAACAAGCGTTCTCGGGGGATATACCTACCGATGTACTGAAGAAGTGGGATATCAAAAATTACTTCTCCTGCATTGTCAGTCAGAAACAACATGCTCTTTGCGCTTTTGATCTGGCTTTCCAGCTGTTCACTATCATCCATCTCAAGCTGCTGCTTGTCGAGGTCTTGAAACATTTCGTCCATCTTGGTAATGTCAGGATTAATCACAAGGGACGCCCCAAAATCAAGCTTGTTTCCCACAATAGAAAGCATGACGCATTCGCGCAGGGTTTTGATCTTTGGCTGGAGTTGTTGCAACAACTTTTGGGCGCGTTCATTCGATTCTTTTTTGATGTTTTTGTAGGGATCTTGATTGTCGAGCAGGCGGTAAAACTCACGATACCAATCCGTACAGAATTTGGTGATGACCGGATGCACCCATTCCTTGTTTTGCAGTTTGAGCGTAATAAATTTTCGCAGCTCGCTGGAAATAATCTTTGCTTCTTCCCGGTCAATCTCTGCCTGATTAATGAAGCTGTCCACAATGGTCACATAGGACCTCAGATCTCGATCCATTGTTTTCATGTGGGGTCAAGGATCCTCGTTTTGGTAATCGTCATTTTTTGAATATGGATCATCTTCTCAAGTCGTTCTCCTGACTGGCTCTGCACAAGCGGGATGACTTTCACTTCACCGCGATAGCTGGTAACGACGTCTTTTCCAACAATGTGTTCAGGATCAAAATTTCCTCCTTTGACCAGGATGCTTGGCTTCAATTCTTTGAGTATGCGAATCGGGCTCAGCTCGTCAAAGAACGTAACATAATCCACACATTCCAGCGCAGCCATGACTTTTGCACGATCATCCTGGCTGAGAATAGGATTTCCCGGGCCTTTATTTTCTTTGACTGAGCGGTCGGTGTTGAGTGCAACAATAAAGAGGGCATCCTCTCCCCCCACTTTTTTTGCTTCCTGCAGAAACTGGATGTGGCCTGAATGGATAATATCAAAATAGCCGTTGGTGAACACGGTTTTCTTATTTTTTTGGTGATGTTCCTGGATGATGACTTTGAGTTCGTCCCATGTTTTTATTTTCTCATGCGCCCGCGGTTTGTGGTGTTGAAACATTGCTTCGAGGATCTCTCCTGTTGTTACGGTTGCAGTTCCCGGTTTTGCAATGCTCACTGCAGCGGCGTGGCTTGCAATCTCTGCTCCTTGGCGGGGTGTTGCTCCGCTGTTGATCGCTAAAGCAAAGGCTGTGGTTAAGGTATCTCCTGCTCCGCAGACATCAGCAATCTTTTTTGCATAGCTCGGAAGATGAAATGATTTTTTTTCAGATTCTTGTTCAGAATCCTGTTCAGTAAAAACATGGATGCCTTCTTTTCCGCGGGAGATAATAGTAATTTTGTTGTTGAGTTGTTTTCTCAGTTCTGATCCCAGACGCACGAGTTCGTCATCATTCCTTATCTTTTTGCCTGTTGCAATCTCTGCTTCTTTTTCATTGCAGATGACAAGATCAACCTGAGCAAAGTCTTTGATGTTTTCCCGCGAAATGCCGATGGTAAACTTTTTGTGCTGTTTTGCTTTCTGGACCAGATAGTCAAGTATCTCTTTTTTCACGATTCCTTTTCCATCTGCCTCATCATAGTCTGCTACAAAAATAATATCAACAAGCGGGATTGCTTGTGCAATATATTGTTTCAATTCCGTTATAATTTCTTGATTGATCGTGAAGGTATTTTCAGTATCAAGACGGACGACATGCTGTTTGACATTTCCCTGGCCTTGCAGAAGGAGCCGTGAGAAAGTTCCNNGGTTCGCTCTTTGATGATAACGCGGGGAACCGGCGCTTCAGGCGAGAATTTTTCGGTTTGGCCTGTGATATATTCATCGACATAGAAATCTCCCACAACCAGAACCCTCTTATGGGGGAACTGACTGAGGATGGCTTCTGCCTGTTTTCGTTCGAGTTTCTGATCTTTCTGGTCCATTTCCTATACCCTTTATACGTCCCTTTGATACCTTAAAAGAGAGGTATGAATTAGTCATACCAATCGTCTTTGGGACAGGCTCATGCTATATAAAGATTGTTGTGATCAAGTAGAAGGGATAAAGAGTATGAGCTTGAAGATAACGGGGCCGGGCAATGAGGTTTTTTACAGAGCCGAGCCATCAGGAAAGAATATTGACGAGACAATTTGTATTCCCGCCACCAACGTAACTCACATTTCTTATCGTTGTCACTTCATAGCCCATTTCTTGAAAATGCCGCCGATTATAAAAATTAGGACCTCTATTACTATGTTGTTCTTGCTTTCCAGTATCCACAATCTGTGTTACCCGACTATATCCTTCACCTTCAAGTTCAAGTTCGATCCAGCGTTCTTGTGTCGGAAACACAGGCATAATTGCACGATGTTTTCCTGTTTGACGATCTCTAAACCGCAGCGTATTTGCGTATGCTTGGTAATTCCGTGCGTGATGCGCAGTACTGCGAAAACGATGTACATTCGCGGCTCCATAGATGCGTTTTAATTTTTCCGCATCACGGACAAGCTCTGAAATGGTATGATCTACGAACAGATAATCACGCACCACGTCATTGAAGACGTGTTGATCAAATGCCTCACCCATAAGTCCACGACGAGCATGCACCTCTTTGTAATACGTAGCTCGCTCCTGTACTTCTTCTTCTGTCATCGGGGCAAGCTCAACAAGACTGACTTTTCCTGATGGATGGGTGGCCATGACCATATCGACATGGTAAGAAAATGCCGCTTGTTCAAATATCCCCCCTAGTTTCAATTGAGGAAAAACAAATTCCTTTCCCTGCACCCAAACGCCAAAAATGCCACTGGGATGATAAGAAATCAACGGATCTCCCTCCCCATCAGTCACCGTGAGAACAGCATTCTTATCAGTTGTTTTTTCTTGCAGTTCTTTCAGTGTTTTGTAGGCATCACCGCTCCGTGCAGCATCGGCCATGTTGACATAGTCTTCCAGTGTTGGTCCAAAAACAACGACTTCATCAACGCCAAAACATTTCTTGAATAGTTCTTCTGCTTCTTTCTCTGTCAAACGAATATCCAAAACAGTTTCATAGAATGCAATGGTTCGTCCTATATCCGTTGAACCCATAAAGAGATACGCCCTTCCATTGACAACATCAGGTATGATATTTCCCCCATCAAATATAACCGGTGCAAGAATCTGCTTAAAACCATGCTCTGCTAACGAAGGCATTGCTGTATTAAAAAAAGCAGTCCGTGGCTGTGTAGGATCATACGAACGATTGAGGGGTATGATCACTGCTCGTTCTCCCTGTAAGAGTGCTGGTTCACAGACATCCTGTGCCCATGTTTTGGTTGCCTGACCACTCAGAAATGTTCCTTCGTGTTCAAATCCAATAGGGCATAACCTGATGCGTTCCCGAATCTCTTTTGGCAACGAAGCAAACTTTCTTTCGGCGGCACTTTCGAGACCTCTGCTGCTCATCAGATGGATCGTGGTGTATTCGGGCAATACCTGAAGAAGTTCAACAAATTCCTGATATCGTCGTTGATCAAATGTAGATC
>DUFX01000044.1 GCA_013331695.1 Candidatus Woesearchaeota archaeon | reverse complement strand
TTGGTGATGGGCAGTATAATTCCCTGGGAAAGGCGTCAACGTTGGGTGGCGTGTTGGAACTGCGCCGCGCAGAGGGTTCGGCACGCGGTTCTGTCGGCGTGCACGTGTTTATGCGTGAGACTGCCGGTTCTGGGTTGAAGTGGTTGACCTATTGTGAGATGGGAAATAATGATGCTCGCAAGACTTGTCGTTTTTTACTTGATGGGAAGCGTCCAGAGGAGATTGTGGTTGCCCGTGCGAAGTGGACTGGCGGTGTTGTGCCGTACGTGCATGACTTGCATGTTGAGGTTGAGCTTGCGGTGCCTCTGCATGAGCAGGATGGCGTTCTTGTTTTGAATAATGTCGGCGGCAGGTGGGTGCCGGGCCAGACGTTGGGTGATGTTCTTGGTGATGATGAGGTTGCGGTTATTGGGGTGAAGGGTCCTGATGGGAAGGTGCGTAATTTTGCTATTTCACAGCAGGACGTTGCGTGCGTGAGTGATGGTAGTGAGGGTAAGGATATGAAAGAGTGGGCGCGCGGCCAGCGCGAGGATGTAGTTGCCGGTGTGGCGGAGAAGATTGGCGATGTGTTGGGCAAGGATTTTGGCGACAAGGTCGGTTCTCTTATAACAGGTAATCCTGATGCGCAGCTACAGGAGGATTTGAAAAAAGTGAAGATGTGCGATGACAGTGCTAAATGTAAAATGATGAAAGATAATGGTTTGCTGAATGATGACGGCACGCCAGCAGGGTATGAAGCTCCAAGGAATAGACTTGGCGGGAATGAATGGGCGATGGATGGTGGTGGAACCGAAACAGCTGAAGAGCGATTCAAGCGGCAGGAGAAGGATAGCGAGTATGGAACTCCAGAAAAAACTACTACTGTTGATGTCATGCGTGGTAGTGACCCCTCCGAAGGTGTTTCTCGTATGGAAGTCACAGAATTTCCTAACGGTGCCGCGAGGGTTGATACAACTCCCATGACGTTCCAGGGAATCCAGGGTTCACCGGCTGATCCAGTTACAGGAGAAAGGCAGGGTATTTTTGTTCAAGATGGCCCTACCCGGAGTGAGTATGTGCATCCAGATGATAAGTCAAAACAAGCAGAACTTGAACAAGTTAAGGAATTAAAGTCTCACGAGGTCAATTGGAATGTAAAAGGGGAGACGTCCGCTATAGATCTTGGGTCTGGTCAACCAATGGCTATTGTCTATAGTGCTAGAGTTCCTTTGGTGAATCCGAATACTAATTGTGCTCCTGATGATGACAAGTGTTATAATCTGCCTCCTGAAATGTTGAAGGGGTTAGCTAAAATTGCTCCAGAGCTTGTTGCTCATTTTCTTGAGCATGGTAAAATAACTCCTGAACAGGCAAGAGCGGCACGGTTTGAGCAAGTTGGCAGGCCTGCTGACGATCCAGAAGGAGTTCCGAATCGTCGGGTCCCCCAAACCCCTGAACAACAATGTTTGTTCCAGCATAGTGAGCGTGTTCCGGAGATTAATCCGGGAAATCTGGGAGATATTTATCCGCCTACTTGCAATTTTAATTGTCCGCCTGAACAGCTTGCTGTTGGGTTGAGTTGCGAGCAGGAAGCTGAGAATCAGCAGCAGCTGCCGAATCCGATGGCGACGTGCGCCGGCAACTTGGTGAATCGTGATGCTATTCGGTGTCCGGAGAATAATCCGAACTGCGGCAGGAATGGCGGCGGCCGTGGCGGAGCTGGCGGTGGCGGGGGTCCGGGTGAAGGTGGCAGGAGTCCACTTGACGGTGAAGGGTGTACCCGCGGTTCTGAAGGGTGTGGCGGCGGAGGCGATGAAACCTATTAAGCTTCTTCCAGTATCTTCATGCTGCTGTCTGGTTTCATGGTTACATACAACCACACCACCTGAAAGCGTTGCCTATATTCCTCTTTTATTCTTTATCTTTCTTTTTAGTTCTGGAATAGTTCGGGGATAAAACAGAAAGCACAAAATTTCAACCAATCTACGTCCCAGAAAAACGTGTTCGTAGTTGGCANNGCAATGGATTTCTTGATTAATGCCGAGCATACCTCGGCTTTTAAGCCGAAGGTGCTCGCACATTCTTTGTTTTCTCTTCTGATATGTGAAGGCATTATGAAAAAGATGCTCTTTTTCATCCCAGAAATTTGCTTCCCTGCAAATTTCTGTTTTCAAAAACCGAGGCATCTTCGTGAGGTCGAGGTATGTTTGAAGTATTCAAACCGGCCTTTAGGCCGAGGTTTTTGATTACCTAGAAGTGATCTGCTTCAGAGCAGGGGGTTTTGCAAAGTTCTCTAACGAGAATCTAAAAGAAAAAGTCCCCCCTCCCGGACTCGAACCAGGGATCTTCCGGGACCGACTGATTGCTGATCATTCCGTGTCCTTGACATAGGTCTAGCAACATCATTTACAGCCGGACGTTTTAGCCACTAAACTAAGGAGGGATCTTCAGAGCGAGTTCCTGCATCTTTATAAATCTTTTGGGGTGCTGAGAACGAGATCAGAAGAAAGAAAAAGTGAGAAAGAAAAGAAAAAAAAGAAAATTTCCCAAGGTTTAGCGTTTAATATCCTTGAGGAATTTCTTTGCGTCGTCTTTGAGTCCAAGACCCAGGCTGATTCCTAGTGCCAAGGCAATTCCTAAAGCAAGTGAACCTACTACATAGAGAACCAGGTTCTCCAGCAAGGTTACATCAATGCCGATTTGGTTCAATGCCACAATACCCACCAAGATGATAATGGTGTAGTACAGGATTTGACTGACCCAGGTTGCTCCTCTGACTTTCGTTGCAACAACTTTGTGTGCAACATAATCAGCAACAACCAATGCCAGGAGGATAAACACCACGGCAACGATTAAGTTTGGCAGCCACATGACGACTTGTTCAAGGAATCCGGTAAGGACGCCTAAATTGACCAGTTCGACTGACTGACCAAGGAACAGGATGAAGATGTACCATTTAATGATACTTCCCACAATGCCTGCGAATTCTGCTTCACAGATCACGCCGACTTTGCAGACGCGATGAATACGCTTGTCCAGCTGGATGCGTTCAAGAAATTCTCGCACGACCCATCCGATAAGCGCTGCGATCAAATAGCCCAGAACCAAGACAATAATTGCAGCTACAATTCCTGGTAAAGCGTTAAGAGAATTATTAAGTAATGCTCCAAGAGCATTCAGAAGATCTCCTGCCATAGCCATGATAAACCCACCTCTTTTTTCTTGATGTTTGATCTTGTATTTTCACATATATACTTCCTTATCGGATGATGAAAATGGTGATATGTCAATACCCATCATACCAACACTGATGTGAAAATCGTGATAATCAGTTGTGTATTTCCCCACCTATCCTATCTAACTTGTATTTTGAGTTATACTCCTATAAAAATATTTCTATTTTGTGCGTATTCTGTTCATTGTTCTGTTCGTCGTCAAAGGGAACAATAAAAATAAAAATTTCTCTCGTAAGTAGTAACTATTGTTTGTGGCAATGTGCATTTTACAGCGGTTTTTACTTGAATTCTTATGTTCAATCACTCATTTTTCTGCACCACTATCTTTAAATAGTTTAGAAAAACTTGCGATCTTGATTGTTGTTGGAATTGTTTACTCAGGAATGAAAACTCGAAAAGAGAGGAAATAGTAGGAAAGAGAGAAAATAGGGGTCATGGTGTATGAAAACTCAGTATAGCACAAACACATCACTTTCATCTCTTCTTATCCTTATTGTAGTGTTGGGTGTACTTACCTTACTGTTAACTGCATGCTATAAAGCAAAACCCGCACAACCCACTGCACAACCTGCAGGAGATGAACAAGAAGAAAAAGAACCCATTCTCTTGAGGCAAGGAGAAACAGAACAAGAAGAAACGAATGAAACTCTCGAAGAAGAGTTTGATGAACCTGAAGAACCTGCTGTAAAAGCCTCAACCTCGGTTGTGGAACTCATTGAAGTGGAAGAAATCCCTGATGAGGAAACTCCCACAAGCCGTCTTCTGAGAAATGCAACCGAATTCAAAAAAGAAACCGCAAAGCAACAAAATATCACCCCTGATCAACAACCTGTCTTTGAACCTGCTGAACGTTTTCCTGGAATCAAAGGAAATGCCTCGGGCAGTAGTCTCATCAATATCAGCAAAGACTTTTTTGACCGCATCCAAACCGTAACCGTTGTCGAAGGCGAACCGATCAGACTCAAACCGATTGGCAGAGATCCTGATAATGATCCTATCATCTATACCTTCACCAAACCTTTTGATCCCAATGGACGCTGGCAGACCAAACTGGGCGATGAAGGAACCTACACCATTCAGATTACCGCTTCTGACGGTGAGCTCACAATTACCAAACCAATCAAAGTCAAAGTCTTGCATCGCAATAGACCTCCTTTCATCAAAGCAATGGAACCCTTATTTGTGGATGAAGGAAAAACCTTACGCATTGCTCCGGTTGTAACTGATCCTGAGAAAGATAACATCACTATTACCTATTCAGGTTGGATGCAACGAGCAACAAAAGAGATCGGATATACTGATGCAGGCCAGTATCAAGTTACGATTACTGCTTTTGATGGGCAGTTGAATGCTACGTTAAGTGTTCCTATTATTGTCAACAATGTCAATCGTGCTCCTGACTTTTATGTGGTTGTAGAATAACCAGATAGAAACAGGCAGTTATCTGCAGTCATGGGGTGATAAATATCGTCATGAATCAACTCAATCAGCTTCGCAAAAATCATGAAAAGAGAAAGGTGATGATTTGGCTGAGTTGCACCTTTCTCCTGCTTATTGTTCTTTCTTCTTTTGCACTGTTGGTCTCTGCAGAAGAAGCTGACGCATTTTTGCTTTCTTCCCGCATCATCAAAAACAAAGTCGCACCAGGAGAATGGGCTGAATTTGAAATTGATATTTACAACGGCTACTCCTATCCTGAAACCTTCCGCATCGTCAACCAGCAGGAAGGCGTAGAATGGAGTCTTTTAACGGATCCGAAAACGTTTATTGACGGTATTGTGCTCAAAGGAAAAGAACAGCAGACCTTCCGGGTGCGCTTAAAGGACATTAACTTAACGCGGGACTACAAAAGACCGTATCATGTACTTCTTGATTTGAAAGGAAAAGAATCACACTATGTCAAAACCCTGCGTTTTCCGGTGTATCTGATGCCGGGTTCATACTCTGATCAATCGCTCTTCCAAGTGATTCCTCAATTTCCGAGTGTTGTTGATCCCAATCAGCCCCAATCGTTTAAGGTAACGATCACAAACACCAACTGGAAAGACTATCCCCAGATTAAAGTTTCGTTGACGAGCAACTTCTTTTCCCGGGAAACACTGATCGGCATGCTTGCAAATACCTCAAAAACCCTTGATTTTCCTGTTGAACTTCCCAACACCGTTGATAAAGGATCTGATACCGTTCTGATCAGCTTATCTGATCCTGCAACCAAAGAGCAATTTGCCCGTACAACCGTAACGTACCAGGTTCTTGCACCGCATGCTCCTTTTGAGCGCGAACTGGAAACAGAAAAGTCCTTTTTGTTCTATACTGATACCATCCGCATCAAAAATCCTCAGAACTTTTATTCTGAACAATCCCTGAGGATCCCTACCTCGTTCCTTGAACGCTTTTTAGGATCAACTGATCCTGAACTCGAGCGCGAGGAGATTGACGGCAAACTCTATTATACAACAAAACTCCGATTAGGTCCGCAAGAAAGCTTTGTGATTACAATCACAACCAATTATCGTATGATTGTCTATGCGCTGATTGCGCTTGCTTTGCTTATCTATACTTATTATATGTTCAAGAGTCCGATTGTGGTGGTGAAGCAGGCTGAGAACATCCGCTTGGCGCATGATGGTTTGCGTGAATTGACGGTTGTGCTGACGGTGGCCAACCGCAGTAAGAAGGCCTACAGCAACGTAGAAGTCTTTGATAGAGTTCCTAAACTCATGCAACTGTATCATCGTGTTGATCAAACCTTCAGGCCGTATAAAACAACGCACCATCCGAACGGAGATATCATCTCTTGGCAGTTTGATCTCACACCTCAAGAGGAGAGGATTATTCGATATGTGTTAAGTCCTAAGATCGAAATCATCGGCGATCTCCGCCTGCCTAAAGCTTTGATGAAATTCCATGAAGACGGAACTCCTGTTCGTGTGCAGTCGAATGAACTGGATGTGAGTACGGGTGCTTCTCGAAGTGAGCGAATGAGCGAGGAGAAGCCGGAGTGAGGAGAAGGGTTCTTTATGTGCACTACTCTTGACGTCGGCACTAAATTTTTTTCTCAAGAATCACAGCTGGACCTTCCTTTTTAATTTGTTTGTATCCGAGTTTCAGATAAAGTTTTCTCGCTAAATTATCTTTAAATACTTTCAAACGAATTTTCTTTAGTTTATGTCTTTTTGTTTCATTTTCCATTAAACTTACTAAACAAGTTCCTAATCCTTTTCCTTGTCTGGATGGAGAAACTTGAACATTATGGATATAAGAAAAACCATCTTTAAATTCAAAATCATAAAAAGCAACTCGTTTTGTTTTATATTCAATAATTCGGATATTTTTCTTATTGAAATTATCTCTAAACACATTTGGATTCCATCTGCCCCAATGTTTAACAAACAGAGCATACATATTTCTTTTCAATAAATTGTAAACAAATCTATAATCTCTATTTTCACAATTTCTTATTTTGAATTTATAATTCTTGACTTTGACAATCATGCAACTAACAGAAACTTAGGTATATTAAAAGGTGTCGGCGTTAACACCATTAACGCTGAACCTAAAGATTCCCGATTGCAGTAAGAAGTTTTCTATGGCCCTCGATCAATTTCTTCTTTTTCTTTTCCTCAGTCAAATGCAAATAATTTTCTTTTGATACAATCAATTCTCCTGTTTCTTGCTCTAATTCTCTTCTCACGTTCTGAGCTATTTGTCCTCCTCTTTCTGCAGCTTGTCTACTTTCATTAAAACCTTGAGCGTCTCTTGTTCTGGTGATATCTGTCGTTGCTTTCTCTCCAAGCATCGTGAAAATAAGCTCCCAATCGGTCATGTGATCTCTGAGATTTTGATTCGGTTTCTTCAACCCTTTAAACTGTTTATATTCACCAACTGTTTTTCCAAATGTCGCTTTTGAAATTTCATTTGTTAGAATGGCAAAATCTCTCTCCTCTTGAACACCTCTCGATTTCCATTCATCTGTTAAATTCTGCCTGATTGCAATGCCTCTTAGTCTTTTATCGATCCAATCTTTGGGGTAACCTTTGAGTTCATAGTATTCTTTTACCCTATCTTGAGCTAATTCTGGATTTTCAATTTCTTCAATCCTTTCCTTACCAACCTGAGCTAACCACATCTTAAACGGTTCTGCTTTCTTGGACGGAATGGATTGGATTAACCTAAACGCGTTTTTGGTATTAACACAATCAGTGTATCGTAACTTCCCATCTTCAGCTTGCATTTTCAACTGTACCCAAATTGGGGACAGTTCAAGTTGGATAAATTCTCTGTCTTTTACTTTGCCCCAATACTGCCTTGGCGTAGGACTATCTGTTAAAATTTCAACGATATCTACAACAGAATAGAACCATTGATTATCATACCACAGCCTTCTAATATTTCTATCTTGAAATACGATCAATCCTTTCTGAGTCTCTTTTTCTGCCATTATTAACCTTAATAAACCTATCCTTTAAATACTTTTTTGAAACAATTTA
>DUFX01000067.1 GCA_013331695.1 Candidatus Woesearchaeota archaeon | reverse complement strand
TGAGGTTCTAAGTCTCCGCGTTTATTCGCTTTATAACGAATGATGCTTCCTTTCTCATCAACCGTAAATTTTTCTGTAGGACGCCAATCTCCCAAACTCTCCCAACGTGCACGTTCTTCTTCATAGCTTGAGGTTCCATCTTTGTGCAGGAAATACGTTCTCCTTACACGCTGTTTGCCCGTGACGACAACATCCGTCAATGAAACACTTGCAAGTGCATGGAGGGTATTGTATCCCACAGCAACTTTTCGCACCGTTCCGTGCGCAGGGAGATCAAAATTCACATCCGCATCCTTGGGATGTTGAAGATGGATAAGGGTTTTGAAATCTCCGCCACTTCCATAACGATCAACTAAACATTTGAGACTTTCATAGGAATAGGCTTTTGCTCCCAGATTTTCCTGGCATCGTGTGGTTCGCTTTATGAGTTCTGCCATCCTTGCTCCTTGCTCACCAACTTGGCCCAACACTGATTCTGTAAGTTCCATAGAAACATGAGGACGTTGGGGATTCAAAGCAGCATACGCAACAAGCTCAGCAAGAGCGGTCTCGTACAGTTCATCCATTTTTTGAATGACACGCACATCAATCGTTGGAACACTCAAAACAAACCGTTGTCCTGTCGATGCATCGGTTCCTTCATAGCTTCCTTCATCAGGTTCGAAACAAGATCCTCGGGGGCGAGCAGGCGCTTCTGAAAGACCTCTCAGACCACAATCACGAAATAAAACAGAAACACGCACTCCTGGATTTTCTGTTGCAAGCTCGGTACGCACTTCCAGAGTGTCTTTTTCTGAAGGAACACCGTCATGATCAGCGTCAGTAAACGTGATCGCTGCGCTTCTACCACCTGACAATCCGACTGTTTCACGATAGGTATATGGATTGGAAACGTTTTTTCGTGCTTCAGGAGCAAGCTCTTGGAGATTATCCTGGTATCTTCGAATCGTCCAGTTGGCTAAGGTTGTTGTCTGGGTGTAGAACACTTCAGACTGAGGTTTGGGTGCAGGAGCTGTTGCACAACCAGGTAAGAAGCCGCCAACGCCCAATAGTACTGTTGCTATGCCTCCCACCAAAAGAGTACAAACAGGGGTTAATGAAGGGGAATATTCCATAGCCTACCGAAAAGGTAGCTTATTTATAAACCCTTGCAGGGGGTTATAAAGCTATTTCCCGCAAATCTTAAATACATGGAGTATCTTCTACCCCTTTCCAGAGACAATCGATGAACAATAGAAGTGGCATCCTGAGACGTGCTGAGATGGGAAAACCAAAAGACAAAAAAAAAGTTGAAGACGTTCCGTTAACCCAACGCTTAGTTATTGACGAAGCAAGACTTCATACAGGCCAGGGTATTGATAATGTTGGCCCCTTTCTTGCAAATTGGTATGGGTATCTTGGTCACCCGATCGAATGCTATGTTGAAGGCGGAGTTTATGTTCCTACAGGAGATAGAGATAAATACGGAAACCAAAAAAGAATATTTCAGCCTAATCTTTCCCACGTAACAGAATGGAAACGTAATCAAACTACAAACGAGTGGGAAAGTAGACCGCATGCGGTAAGACCGACTCATTCCTTATATCTCGGATCTGCACGAAATCGTGCATTCTTTGATAAGTCTGCAATAGCTGCAAGTGATCGTCCGCTTGAAATTCGTGGATTTCCTGAACTTCGATATGAAGATGGATTTTTGGTACTCCCTATTGAAGATTGTCCGATGTATACTGCCAATGAAGCAGGATTCGTGCAATCCTCGCACCGTCTGATGGTTATGGCAACCTACGCTGATGAAGTAAAAGGTAGAGATCATCAATGGATAAAACTAAGTGTTGCTATTGACACACCAAAACAAGAGGGAATAAGGGAGGGAGTTATTCATACTCGAGTTATTCAACAACATCCTGGCGACCGCTTTTTCTTAGAAGATCAAATTGCAAGATTGTATTTTAGATAGATATTTTATAACTACACCATACTTACTACCACCCATTTACCAGTAAGTCTACCCAAAAAACGCTTCCAACTGCTGGTTTGCGAACTGCTGATGCACTGCAGGACTGATCTTAATCATTCCCTGCTGTTGCTGCAGTTGGCTAAATGCAGGATCCATGTGTAAGAAAGAACCACCCCCGTGCTCCTTTCTTACTACAGGAATTCCTTTGTCCATTAAGGCTGTTACCAGCTCCTTGACTATGACGTCTGAAAGTCTCAAGCGTTCAACCACATATTCCATTTTCAAATAATTTTTGTGGGCGCACAGCAAAGAAAAGAGTTTCTGCTCGTTCAAATTTAATTGCACCGAAAGGCGATGTTCGAACACCAGCTGTTTCAGCACCATGTGCATGGCATCCATGCGCAGGTTGAGTTTGTCCAATTTTGTTTCAATCTCGTGCACTTGATCAGAAGTTGCTTCAATTTCCTGCGTGTTTTCATTGATCGTATCAAGATGGTCCTGGTGTGCTTCTTTGATTTCAGAAATGCCAGCAGTAATTTCAGAACAGGAAGCGTGAAGATGCTGTTCGAGCTCGTGAACCTTGCGAGAGAGCTGAGAGAGCTCTGTGTATCCATCTATCTCTGCCATTGCTAACACCCCCAAAGTGCATCTGCGCGGTGACACGAACGCACCAGCGCAAATTCCCACTTTGGTTTCTTTTTTCTTTTTATTTAAAGTTTTGTGTCCTCAGTTGCAACCATTCCGAAGTGATGTTGCGAGGCAAGGGTGGAATGGCGCAAACCTCAGACAATCTTTGATGAGTATCAGATGAGCATCAGTTCTTTTGTTTCCATCATTTCCGATGCTTCCGATAGTTCTTATCCTGGCCTCCTTTCCTTTAAATACTTTGCCTGCTATCGGCCAGTGAAAACGCTTTTTTCAGAGCTTTTTTTCGTCGAGAAACGTATACTGCAGTACGGAGTGTAGGAGTTTCCTGTGGAGGTTTTCAGTGGATGAGCATCGGAAATGAAGCGACCCCTGAAACGATGGCTTGCAAGAGCTTCAAGAAGCTTAAAAACCCAGGCGAAGGGTATTTAAAAGACCTGCTCTTTCCCACTGTGATGAGAAAATCTCATATGCTTGATGTGCCAGATAACGATACGTTACTGCGTCTTACTGCCTTGGCTCATTGTTTTGACCGCAGATCTTTTCCAGAAAGAGGTGCACTTGAAGATTTCAGTGCGTCCGTACTCGCAGATGCAGATTGCTACAGGAGTCTCCAAGCTCATGTCGCAGAAGCACAGGCAAATGGAGGTATTGTTTTTTCTCAATTAGCATCGGAGTATCTTGTTTCTGTTCACACTATTCGTGATTGGGTGCAAGGAAGAACGTTTCCGTCCAATCTCAGTCGGGCTGTAATGTTCGGCAAGACTAAAGCAGTAAGCAAGCAAGCGGGAAACTTTCGTGAACCTTCATCTGCACTCGCGTATCTGTTAGGTTATGCAACAGGAAAGCTCGAATCTCAAGACGGCTTTGTGAGAGAATTAGATCTGCACACGAATGATCCGGTTATTCGCGACACGTATGTTGATGCGATCGAAACTTTTTTTAATGAACGAGTGCATCCACGACATTTCCACATTTGGGACTATGTGGTTGATTTTGGATCTGCAGAATTTTCTCGGCATTATGAAGACGCAAGCTGGGATCCTGTCGCAAAAAAACAAACACTCCCTTGGCCGAATATAGGAACTCAAGAAGAATATTTTGCTTTTTTAAAAGGATATTTTCATGCACGCTGGTACATTCCCCGCCACGGTTCGCTGCCAAGAATACTTCAAGCAAGCACATCGCGGGAGCAAACTGCCAAGGGGGTTGTTCATCTGATGCATCGTTCGGGAATGAATCCTCTCTTCACCAACCATGAATTGGCAAGATATCAGATTCTTATTGATGACCCTGCTGATCTTACTGATCTGATTGACAACGATTGTCTGCCACCGTATGGACGTACGATTGCTGAACAGAACAGAGCAAGAAAATGCAGTTTCAAAGCAGGAGAAGATCTTACGACGGCTGAAGCAAAAAAATCAATTCTGGCTCAGCGAAGCATCATTGAAAAGTATCGTTTGGCAAAAGAACGCGTTGATGAGATGCATAAAGAAGGTTACCCTGTCGGAACCGCAGTCAGAATCGTTGCTGATGAGCAGAGTATGTCTATGCATACACTCTATAAGTGGTTTGCAAGAAGAAAATCAGTACCCACTCCCGTTGTACGAAAAGAACGTCTTGAAGCACTTGCTCGTGAACAACCCGATGTAGCATTGATGCCCTACCTGTATCGTGAAGTAGGGACCGATCTTGATGAAGCACGCATCCTTGCCCGCCATTGCGTGCGTGCTGAATTTGGAATCTGGAACCACCTGTTGCTGCAACCCTCACAAACAGCGCTGGATCTTGTTGATATGCTTTTATCGTACATCGGAACAGAAGGTGATCTTTCTTTGTTGCGCGAGAATCTTTCTCAATCCCACGTTTCTTTGACGCCTTCACCTGAAATAAGAACTGAAAAACACGAAAGAGGGAGAGAACAAGGGGAACAAGAGGAGGATCGGAAAGCTTATACTCCCCGTGAACAAGCGTATCTTCGTTTTTTATTACGAGATGCACGCATTTCCTCTCAACGCTATGCTGAATATCTGAGTTTAGGAAGGGAAGGATTACAAGAACGATTAGATGCAGAACAGCCTCTCCTCTTTCGCTATGCAGGTCTTCAGGTGCGTGTAAGAAGGCAGGCGCTGTTTGATTATATGGTGTATTATGAATTAGCGCCTGATCAACTTGCAGAAGATCTTCGCCAGGATGGATCTGAAGAAGGATATTTCTTCCAAGAAATAAAAGGTGTCTTTGAACACTATGATGGTGCGTTTACAGGCATGACAGGGTCAAAAATATTTAATCATGAAGGACTTCAACTGCTGATGCAACGCGACCGTGAAAAACAGTTGAGTCTTCTCAGATTAGGAAGTCATATTCACCCCACAGCACGACCTCACGAAACTCCCCTCCAAACAAGAATGTAACAGAATGTAACTTCGTACAACCATAACCCATTTATATTCCAAAGTTCTACCAAGAGATATGGAACCCGCCCCCTCACCGATTCTCTCAAAGTCACGCCTTGCCATTGCTTTGTCTAAGCTAATGGTCTTTGAAACGCCTGACCCGAGTAGTGAACAATATCCCACTGATTCTGAAATTGCTGCTGAAATCCTCTGGGATGCACATTTGAAAGGAGATATTGAAGGAAAGACCGTTGCTGATCTCGGCTGCGGCACCGGAATTCTGGGCATCGGCGCCCTTTTGCTCGGAGCAAAAATGGTGTACTTTATTGACCAGGATGCATCGGCGTTGCAAACGCTCAGAGAAAACCTCAAACAGTTGGGATTGGATAAACCCGGATCACCAGGACAGCAAACACTCAACACAACAAGTCAAACCTATGCGATTCTTCACCAAGATGTCAATGATTTTCAGCAAAAAGTAGACACGGTTATACAAAACCCGCCGTTTGGCACCCATCTGCACAAACACGCAGACAAAATCTTTCTAGAAAAGGCATTCAGCATTGCAAAAACTATTTATTCCTTCCACAAATCAACGAGCAAGGAATTTCTCTCTGCAATCAGCAATGACCACGGCTTTAAGATCGTAGAATACTATGAATTTGCGTTTCCTTTGAAAGCATCTCAGTTCTTTCATAAGAAAAAACTCCATCGGATTAAGGTCGGATGCTGGAGACTGGTGAAGATGCTAGCTTGACGTTTTTTTGATTAATGCCGAGCATACCTCGGTTTTTAAGCCGAAGATGCCAGCATATTCTTTGTTTTCTCTTCTGATATGCGAAGGCATTTTCAAAAACCTCGGCCTTTAGGCAGGGGTTTTTGATTGCTATGCTTGTTAAGAAGCATCATCTTTAAATACTACATGTACAACATGTTTTACATGGGCATGCAAGTAACCATACGGGACGTGGATCCAAAGGTGTTTCAAGAATTTAAAGCCGATGCGATACGCAAAGGATTAACGCTCGGCGTTGCAGTCACGCTGGCCATGAAAAAATTTAGGGAAGAGTTCACAAAAAAAAGACCCTTGTTTACCGCGCTGCTTAAACCCTTTGACGGCGGTAAAGGAAGCGAGCACGTCAGTGAAGAAGCTGATGCTATCATGTATGGTGAGTAAGATATGGCGAATAAGGTGGTGCTCGTAGATGCAAATATTTTTCTAGCGTATGAGAACATAAGGGACACGCACCATACACGTGCTCTAGAGCTCTTCCAGAAAATACAAATAGGAATCTACGGTACGTGGTTTATCACTGATTATATTTTTAATGAAGTTGTTGGCGTCACGTTTCGAAAGTTTGGAAAAGAACGAGCTATTGCTGTGGGCGAGAGTATGCTCAAAAGCATGATTCTTCTCAATATTGATGATCACCACCTCCAAGAAGCATGGAAGTTGTTTACACGGATCCCCTCAAGATTAAACTTCGTCGATTGCACGCACCTTGTTGCTATGGAAATCGCCAGTACTGATATGATCGCAACCTTTGATGCCGAATTCAAAAATATAAAAAATATCAAGATTATTTATTAGCTTATTAAGCCTACCAAAACAATAACATTTATAAATAAACTCCCAACCCAAGACAATCAAGATGGAACTTGTTTTCAAGGAAGACACCAAAACCAAGCTGGTTGTGGATATCAAGGGAGAAGACACCACCTTATGCAACCTGTTGGTCAGAGAATTATATCAAGATTCTGCAGTAAAATATGCTTCGTATGCTGTTGAACATCCTTCTGCGAACATTCCCACGCTCTTTGTGGAGACAACTTCAGCAAAAACACCGCGAAAAGCCCTGCTTGAAGCTGTTGAACGCGTTAAAAAAGTCAATGACGCGTTCAAAAAAGCCTTTGAGAAAGAATTGAAATAAATTTCAAGGAGAATTCCAAGAATATATTGAAATCTAGGAAATATTTTAAAAATTTCTGGGGGCTGCCGAATTATTTTCCATCTCGAAAAACTTTTTTGTCTCACTCAAAAATGTTGAGCGTTTTTGTCGTCGAAAAGGCGAGAATGTTCGAAATCTTCCAGAATCTTGTCGTCGAAAAAGAAAAAGCAAAAAAAACATAATATTTAAAAACTAGTTTCATACCAGTAGAGAAATGTGGAAAACAACGGAGAGAGCCGTTCCACATCAACAAGCATAAAAAATAATAAAGAAAACAACTTCAAAGCGAGCGGTGAAATGAAAGAAGCATTTGGTCCTCATCTGACATTGGATTTGTCAGGATGCAAACGATCTACCTTAACGGGTATGCAGACGTTGTATAATCTCTTAGACACTCTGCCTGGCCAGATAGGTATGACCAAGATGACCCTGCCCCATGTGGTTGAGTGGCTTGATAAATGGGCTGACACGCCTGGATATTCTGGTATTGTAATGCTGGCTGAAAGCCACATAGCAATTCACACCTTCCCTGATTCCGACTATGTATTTATTGACATTTTCTCCTGCCGGCACTTTGATGTAGATAAGGCAGTCAACTTGTTTGTCAAAACCTTTAAGCCAAAAAACATTGTCCGCAATGTGGTTGCCAGGGGTATTGACTTCCCTAAGCCAACACACATCGTGAATAACGAAACGGTTCAGGTTATTCAGAAATAGATAATTTAGACCTTCTTTTATTACAAAAGACGTTATTTTTACTTCTTTTCCTCTTTCTTTTCGGTGCTCTAAAAAAAAGGGCTCTGTAGAAAAAGTTTGCTATGAGGCCAGCGCTGCCAAGCGTAGTCCACCTTATAACCTGCCTTTTCGTGCTACTTGTAAGCGGCTTCAGAATACCCCAAGGTACGGAGCGCAGCGCTGGCCATGCACTTTTCAAGACTTTCTACAGAGCCAAAAAAAAGCAAATATTTATAAATAACCGCCAGGTCAGATGATCTGCTGATACCCAAAGTGATGGTAAATTGAGTTATCTCAAACGAATCGGTTTTGCTTATGAAACAACGTGCTGAAGTACAACGCCCTATGACTATCGAAGAGAGTTCATTACGACATCTTGCTTATTTAGGTGTTTTAAAATATATGGCACCCGGCATTGCACGGGATCTTGATTACTCAGCACTGCCTGATTCTCGATCACAACCAACTCCTGCCCGTCTTCATCCTGAGATAGATGCTGGAATAGACGCCATGTTGGATGAACTTGCAAAAAAACTGAGAGTTACAAACCCTGTTGCCGCTCTTTCGTCAGTTTCTGAAAACCTTGATCAACGTGTCCTAAGAGACACTCTTCCCAACGCCGATATTGCAGAAACTCCTGCCGAACACGCGTTTTTTAGTGCAAAATCTGAAACGCCTTTCGGCGAAAGACCTGAAATTGCATTACTTTTCCAACTCACAATAAACACAGAGCTCGGAAAAGAAGCACAGCATGCCAACGCATTGAGGTATCTCTCTCGAGAATTCCGTGTCGAACGAAGCGATGTTAAAGTTGTTGATAGAGAACAACGCATTTATCGTGTAAATCCCCACATCTATTCCGATCATAAACTTGAAGGTCTCTATAGCAGAACAACCTTTGTCTTAGAACTTCCGGTTGAAACAGGAAAGATTAGAGCTAAAAGTGTGGAAGACGGAACCATAGTATACATTGAACGACCAGGGCGCTTATCAGGATTACGAGTTACTTCTAACATTCTGGCGATGATACCATCTCATACGAATGGAGATACTGCAGCAGTGACTAGTGCTTTGAGCAGAGAACTTTCACCGGTTGCTGTGCACTTGAGAAATGGACAAAAACCGGTTCTGCTCTATCGTCAGTTAGGAGATTCTGAAAGTGACGCAAGGGCAATGGACGCAACCCATGCATCGTATCAGCAAGCTCTTACACCCCATCAAGACAAAGTCTCTATTTTACCCACAGCTATGTTCGGCCCTAAAGGTGTCCCCTACCATACTGCTTTGAAAACATGGATGGCACCTTCTGTTGAAAGAGTGTAAGAATGTAAAATTTCTTTCACTAACCTTCTCGTGATGCTTCCTGCAGCTGCTTCTGTTCTTGGATCATTGATCCTAACTGGAGAAAATTACAGCTTGCCTGCTGAAGATAGGGCAGACATTCTACGGGAATTTCCTGGCTTGGCTGAAAGCTTGTTTCTCCCCCGCCTCCTTCACCGCTCCAGTTCATGAGCACAGCGCCCGCAACCACGGCAAAGAGAATAAGGGTTAAGGTAGCAAGAACAGGACTCATCGCCTTTTTACACCATCTTTTTTGCATAGCTTAGTCTTGTTTTGTTTTATTTATAAATATTTTTGATAAAATTCTGCACAATCATTAAAAATAACGAAAGCAGAGAAAGGAATATGGATGAGAACCTGCCCCAGAACTGCTTTTTCTGCAATGTGGTAGCAGGAGACGTTGGAGTCAGAAAAGTGTATGAAGACCAGGTCAGCATCGCGGTTTTAGATTCTCAGCCAGCAAGCTTGGGTCATATCCTTCTGGTTCCGAAACAGCATTTCACTGTCATGCAACAGATTGAAGATGAAACACTCGCAAAACTGTTTGTTACGGCCAAAAAGCTTTCGCACGCCCTCTTGAGAACGCTGAAAGGAGAAGGCACCAGCATCTTTATTGCCAATGGAACCGTGGCAGGGCAGAAGACACCGCATGTTTTGGTTCATATTATTCCCCGAAAAGAAGGAGATGGAATCGGATTGCAGATTCCTAAAAATAAAGCAGACCCTCAAAGCCTTGAACAAACGCGGCAGAGTGTAGCAAAGAAGTATGCCGAGATGTTTGGAAGCCATGAAACAGGAACTGAAGGAAAATCAGTGACGGAAGGAGGGTCAGACAGTCAGGATGACCACCCCACGCACGTAAAATCATCGGATGGCGAGGTCATGGAATTCAGCAAGATCAAACGCAATGATTGGGGAACGCGAGGGTAACAACCGAGAGGATAACAACTATGGCATGTTTTGAATGCAACTTAGTGGAAAAAGGATCAGCGATTGCAAAAGAGAAGCACGCAAGTGCCTTTCTGCATGTGCTTCCTGCAACGATTGGGCACACGATCGTTATTCCTACACGGCATTACCCGATTCTAGAAGGTGTTCCTGATGAAGCCTTTGAAAACCTAGCGCCCTTAACCAAAAAGATCTCACAAGTCTTGTTTGACGCCTTAGAATGCCAAGGAACAAACATTCTGATCAACAATGGAACCGGGGCAGGACAAGATTCCTCGCATTTCATGATTCACGTGCTTCCCAGAAGAGAAGGAGATGGTCTCCATTTTGGCTGGAGACCTCAATCGTTTCCTGAAGCGTATCTGAATCAATTTGAAGAAGCCTTGAAAACAACATTGCAGGAAAGTGCAAAGGTCGAACAGCATCACGCAGTGGAAGCATTGAAAACACTCAAAGAGACGGAATCAACGAGAACCTATCAGATTCATCATTTACGGAGAATTCCTTGAGGAATCGAAAACTGAAAGAGCGTACGTAAGGCCTGAAAGCACTTCTTTTTTACCAGGGAGACGACGATAGTCAAGAACAATGTGAGTCTGAGAAGAGGGAAGATTGTCGCCTAAGGACAAGAAATGAAAACGCACATTAAACATGGCTGCAATACGCGCATCATCATCACTAAATGTGTCAGGTTTGCTTGCGTCAGGATTTCTATAACGTAAACGAAGAATATGGGAAGGATTTCCCGGCACAGGGTCGTATGCTTCTTGCGTAACATACACTTCAGCAATACGGTGGCCGTGCATTTGCAGCACGTCTAAAAGCAAAGAACGATCTCCGCTCAAGCCGAGAATGTAGTTTCGTTTGTACATAAAAAAGGAGAATGACGATTCTTTTAAAAACTTTTAGACAGAGTAAAAGACTAAAAAAGACTAAAATCCACTGATTTTGTGATACTGCCCCTCTTTGTTACTGATTCATTATGGTTACTGATTATTTACTGCTTCTCTTGTTCAGGAGTATGCGCACCATGGACACTGTGCTTAGGGGGCAGAGGCCTCTTGACAACAATAGGAATCAATCCTGCACCCAGCTCTTGTTTGGCAATCTCCAAACTGGAGTAGTTCATTGCTTCGAGCTGTTCAGGAGTCAATTTGAGCATAGAAGGAGCACCCATTGCAATCTGCAAAGCACGGCTTCCCAGAATACGAGCTCGCTCGTATTTGGTAAACTCATCAGGAATTCGAACCAGTTGAGTTGTACTTTTTCCTCGGGTCATAGGATCACCAGCAACAGCATTGCAAGGTCATGGGCAACGCACTTATTTAAGTAGTTTTCGCATTTCCTTTGCCTTGGCAAGAGCAAGGTCTGTCATCAGGTTGATGTCGTCCTGGGTAATGGGCTTCTCACCACCTTTCTGCAAGGCGCAGATATCTCCATTTTGGACGGTGGTAACGCTGAGTTTAGCGTCATAACACATCTCTTCTTCAGGGGTCGGATCAACAAAGAGGTTGTCTCCTGTTTTATACACAGTAACAAGAAGCGGAAGTTTTTTCAGTTCCAATTTCTTGGTGGTGCGTTCAGAGTAATCAACTTTGTCACCATTATATTTGGGGAAGTGAGTATCTTGGAGCGCTGCAAGGGTAGCAAGGGCGCATGCATCTAAGAGATTGCCGTCATGATTGACAATGCAAACATCAATAGAGACCACCCAGACTTTTTCTGAGGCAGTAATGCAAAGTTTCTTGCTGTCAATTGCTTTGGATTCTCGAATACCTCGATCGACAACCCGGGCAAGTTCAATTGCTTCGATGCTGGGAGGTCCGAGTTCAAAATCTGGAGAAGCGAGGGGAGAAAGTTCAACTCCGACAACAAGATTTCCGTCTTCCGGAGAATCTGCGTAGGGCTGGCCAACCATCAGTTTTATTCCTGCAATGACTTCGGTGTCTCCGATTTTTACACGAGCAGAACCTTCTGCATTCCGTGTAACATCGCGTTCAATTGCAATAGGACGATATTCATCTAAGACTCGCCCGTCATAGCGAATACCTTTTCGCAACGAGTCAATTAAGTGTTGTTTTAAACTATCATTTAACAATGCCATGTGATTCACCTTTCAGTATGTTTCTTCACTTTCAGTATGTTTCTTCAGTATGTTTCAGTTTTCATCGAGCTCTCGGTCAAGAGCTTCGAGATCAGGAGCTTGAGGAGCTCCGCTTGCCCCGCTTGTATTTCCCGCAGTCCCCGCAGTCGCTACCCCTGTATCCACGATGTCGCTTTCGACATCAGCAATAGGAGCATTGCTTGCGTATTTTTCCTTCAGTGCTTTCTTCTGCACTTCGTAGATTTGACCCACAGCTTTCCGTACTTCTTGGATTGCTTTCATCAGCATCTCTTTGGAGATTTCTCCATCCATCTGAAGGAGAGTGATTTCTCCGGTGCTGGGAAGCATCGCAACAGGAATATCAGCAACAGGCCCGTCTTCGTAGGCTTCTTCTTGATAATCAAGATCCAGGGCAATTTTGTCGTCCACTCTTCCGACGCTCACTGCAGCAACAAGGTCTTTCATGGGAATTCCTGCATCTGCAAGTGCAATCGAAGCTGCACAGATTCCTGCACATCGGCTTCCTGCATCAGTTTGAGGAAATTCAATGAAGACATCAACCACCGCATTGGGATAGTCGGTTAAATCAAGCACTGGAAGCAAGGCATTCTTAGTTACCAGCGAGATTTCTTTTGAACGGCGTGATGGTCCGGGTTTGATTCTTTCGCCAGAGCCGGAAAAGGGCATCATGTTGTAGTGGCACCGCAAGATTCCTGTTTTAGGATCCTGCATAAATTTAGGATGCAGTTCTCGCGGACCATAGACTGCTGCATAGGCAATCGTTTTTCCAATGCGGAACATTGCTGATCCGTGGGCACTTTTGATAATGCCTGCTTTTGCTTCGATCGGTCGAAGCTCAGTGAAGGATTTCCTTCCATCTAATCGTTTTGTGTAAGCCATGATATTCACCAGTTGCATTTTATTTTTGTCATGTGTTTTGTTATTGTTTGTTTAATTTTAGTGTTGTGTTATGATTTTGTTATCATCTATCGTCGTGATTGAATGGAACCAGGACGAAAGTTACTTCGATTGTCTCTCCGTTCAGGACCTCGATCGCTGAATCCACGGTCGCGATAGCCTCCTCCGCTTCCCTCGCTTCCTCCGCTTTCGCGTCGGTCACCGCCGCCGCCCTGCTGATCCCGACTTCCGCTATCATGACGGAATTCTCTCCAAGGACGTTGATATCCGCCTCGGCCTCCTGAACCGCCGGAGCGATATCCTCGATCGCCGCCATATCCGCCACCGCCGCCGCGTCCGCGATCATACCGATTGTATTGACCGCGCTCGCCGTCAAACGATGAGGAACTCTCCTGCATTTCTGTATCATCAGCAGCCCGAATCGTAATTTTTTTATTAGTCTTCTTTTCCAAGAAAGATTTCATGCGTTCCGTGAGTCCTGCGATGTGCCCTTCTGCTTCAATTTTTCTGATTGCTTCGAGCACAATATTTTCCATGTGGGATTCTCCTTCAATCCAAACCCAGCCATTCTGGCCGACGACAACCTTGCATCCCGTTGCGTCTTTAATCATGGAGACCATCGAGCCATGTTTTCCGATGATTCTCGGAACTTTGTACGTGTTGACTTCAATCAAGCGTCCGCCCTGAAGTTTGCGAAGACCCGGGCCGCGCATGGTAACGTCAACAAGTTTTTGCGTGGTAACATTAATGATCTTGGTTACAATATAGTCGCCCAGCGCAAAGTATTGCGTCAGATCAGCTCCTTTTTCAATAAAGCTTGATGTGGCATCCTTCACTTGAAGCATTGCCTGGTAGGCAGAGTTGGTGTCAAGAAGCCATCCGCTCATCAAAATGTCTTTGACCTGCGCAACAAGCGTGTCTCCTCGCTTTGGAAGGTAGCGTCCGGACATGGGAATAACTTTGAGAACTTTTCCTTCAACTTTGAGCATTCCTAAACGCGAAGCGCGGATATCATTTCCCGAGCGGTAGGTTCCTAATGCAGGAAGATATCCCATTCCGGTTGCCAGAACTTCTCCAGGTGCAATAATGGAACGATCAGGAACTTTAAGTTCGCCTTCAATAGGTCCGCTTGCTCCTGTCAGATTTGCTCCTGTCAGATTTTCATGCAGGTCTCCTTGCCGGCCCCCTTGTTGGGAGGGAGAACGAGAAACCAGTTCAGCTTCTCGGCTGTTTTGATTTTCAGGGTATGATTCTTGTCCTTGGCTTTTTGCAGCATCAACAGAGCCAAGATCGAATGGTTCGCTTGTTTTTTTCTTCATCATGTTTTCACCTAAGTATATTTCAGTTTTTCAGTTTTTGTTTTTCAGTTCTTGTGCATCAATTCTTTTGTGTTGGGGGTTTTCGTTTATATTTGTTATCTCTTCTCGACAGGTTTTGCCTGCAATCCCCCATGCGTCAGATGATTGAGATGCTCATAAAAGTCAGGCTCAATACCTGCAGGAAGATCAACCACACACTGGTAGCTTCCATCATTATTCCACACTTCATTTTGCGGTTTTGCAAAGCGCACAATTGCAGGATATGCTTTTCCGGCAAATTCCGGCGGAATGCGCACAGCAATGCGTTTGGTTTCGATGCGAATCGGCAGGATGGGCTGCAATTTTTTTACAATGCCATCGAGCTGTTCTTCTGCACTTTTATACGCATCAACTTTAACTTTCGCTTCGTCCAATGCATTTTGAATGCGCAGAGGCGGATGCGGAAGCTTCGTTTTGGGATCTACCGCATAGCGGGAGATGAGCATGATTATTTTTTTGAGTTTGTCTTCCTGAATTTTATTCCGAAATTCTGCAGTCAGCTGAAGCTCGCCGTCCTTTAAGAGGACTGCTGCAATAGCCAACGGGTCTGCCGTCCCAAAAATTTGGGGAAGGATTGTTGTTTCAGCGAGCAAACCTTTTTTGACGTCTGCAAAAATCTTTTCGCTTTTGATCACTTCGCGGATATCGACCGGTTTTCCGGTGCGATACTGAATAGCCAAATCAGGATCAATGGCAACTTCAAAGTTTTTTCCGCCTTTTTTTAATCGAGCAAGGTTGAAATGCACCCGCTCCTGTTCCATGGATTCTCGTCCTTTAATGCTCATGGTTCATCACGATCTCTTTTTCTTTGTTTATTTTTTGTTTATTTTTCTTATCTTTTGTTTCTTAGTTTATTTCTTCTTTTTATTTCTTCTTTGCTTCTTTTGCAAGCTTCTCGACTTTGGCACGAGGCAAACGTGTAAACACTTTTTCCTGCGATGAAATAAAAGCGCAGTCAATGCGGGAAAGATTAAACGTGTCGCCCAGGATGCGTTTTAATCCTGACAATCCCAGTTTAATGCCGTCTTCCATATTTAATTCAGGGGAATATTCTTTCTGCAGGAGTTCTTCAATTTCAGTTTCTCCTTCGCCGATCACAGCTGCGTGATATTGAAAGTAGATTCCCGTAGGATCTGTCTCAAAGAGGCTGGGGCCTTTGTCATCCACACCAATGACCAAGAGTGAAACGCCGAACGGGCGCAGGCCTCCGGATTGCGTGCAGATTTGTTTAATATCGGAAATGTGCTTCACGACATTGAGGACTTCAATGGGTGAGTCATAGGTGACGCGGTGCTGCTGTGCAAGCAACTGAGCGCGGTCGATAAGGACGCGTGCATCAGACAAGATTCCTGCGGCAGTTGCACCCATATGGTCATCAATTTTGAAGATTTTTTCAACGGATTCTGAAACAACTAACGGATCAATAATCCTTTTATCAGTTACTAAAACAACACCGTCTTTGCAGACAATGCCGATAGCCGTACTTCCCTGCTTGACGGTTTTCTTTGCATATTCAACTTGCAATAAACGCCCATCCGGGCTGAACATCGTGATGGCACGATCGTATCCCATGACTTGATGACTTACTGGTTGCATGATATCACCTTTTGTTGTCTAACTCGCTGAATGTGCTGTCGCATGTACCGTATGTGAAAGGTAGCGTGCGGTCGCTTTTTTTAATATTCCGCTTACACCAACGGTTTTGATGCTAACCGGCTGGTTTTGGATCTGCTGAACAAGCGCCAGCACGGCTTTGAGATCATCAACACCTGTATGATTGACGCGGATGATGCCTCGTTGGATTTTTGACTGGTAGAGATTAGGAAGCATAAAGAGTCCTGCTTTGCTCACGTGACGTTCTCCGAGAAAAGACAGTGCAGTATCCCAAATAGCATGCTGGATCTGCTTAGCATCAATAGAAATAGAAAGATGCGACAGCTCCTTTGCAGAAAGCACTTCAAACGCAACATAGCGCTTCTTCTCCCGTAAACTGGGGATCAGACGCTTGATGCGATGCTGAAGAGATTTAGAGGGTGAGTGTTCAGATGTTGTTGGTAAAGGTTTATTCGTCATATCAATCAGGTAAACTGAGTTTTCCTGAGAAAGGGGCTGAACGGCATTTTCAGCGTCAATAGGGTTTTCTTTCTCTGTTAAAAGTGTTTAAGGTGGGGGTAGTATATAAATGTAACGAAATTAGTTTGTCAGACTACTACTACAATACTTTCATACCCGTTATTCTCCTCATTTTCCTCATGTATTTCCTCACGTATTCGTCCTCCATCATCTTCATTTTCCTGAAGCCATGCCTCAAACTCGACAGCATACGTTCCGGACTGACCATCTTCAACACCATCAAACAATTCCAATCTGATGATTCTCTCGAAGCGCGCCTGTCCATTTTCGTTGATGCTTTGCACCGGTTCGCATCTTGTCCCCCCAAAAGACGATTCTTCATGTTCACCATAATTAGCTCCTACAAAATCGTACTCTCCTGCGTAACAAAGCATCCCTTCTGCATTACCTTCAATAGTCACTAAAAGCTCAAGTTCCACTGGTAGTTCTTCAATATCCTCTTCTGTAAGCTGCGGACCGATAACACTCACATCAATATTCTGATTTACAAGTGGATTTTCTCGCGTGTCAACATCGATTCTGTACCAGTTATTATTCTCATTGTCTTCAAAAACACGCCGCCCGTTTTCATCTTCGAGCCAAACTTCGATATTTGCGTGATATTCTCCGTGTACACCTTCAAAACCGTTAACTGGCCTGAATAATTCTGCATCCAATGTAGTTCTGTATGTAAATTGTCCATTTTCTAATTCAGTACGTATAACATCATCATCGCAGTCAAAGGAAGAACTAGCAACTGCAGTTTCATCTATCCCGTGTGTTGAAAATTCAAAATCAGCACGGTAACATAATCGTCCCCTCGCTGGGCCATCAACAGTAACAGACAATTCCACTTCATTTGGCAATTCTTCCAAACTTTCAGGAGTACGTTGCAGTTCGGTAACACTCACATCAACATCCTGATTCACCGGCAGGACATTCACGTTTACTGTTTTTATGGCCAGCTGGTCTTCTTCATCAACCGCAGAGATGATAAACTGCTGCTGGCCGCGCGGCATGCGAAACGCGACCATTTTTTCACACGAACGCGGGTAGCGGCCATTCCTTATGCACCTCTGTATTACCAGTTGACCAAATGATGGCGCAATTGATATCCCTTTCACTCCCCTGTCATCTTCTGCACGAATTATCAGTTCAAACAATTCGTTTTCCAAAACAGGCAAATTAGAAAGTTGTGTTTGTACCTGAAGTGTCGGACGTTCGTTTGGCTGCAGCAATATTCTGTTGTTTGGCTGTAGTAGCCGTGGTCGCGATGATGGGTTTGCAGATTCGACAAATACTACACTGTAGAGGAAAACTACAAGAATGATGAAAATGGAAGCCGTTATTTTTATTATGTTCATCTAATTACACCACCAAAACGTGCTACATTGAGTCCCGGTTCTATTTAAACTTATCTCAAAAGGGGTCTTCAGGACATCCTCAGAATTTTATTTATATAAATCTTTCAGAGATTTTCACCAGAGCCGAAAAATCCAGGTTGAAAATAAGGTGAGGAGAAGGAAAAGCTTTATAAAGCCTTGGGGAGGGTAAGCGAACAATTAGAGAGAGAGAGAGAGCTACTTATGTGTTGAGATATGAGCTTATTACTAGCAATAGATGATGCAAAAGAACGACCCCAGATCGTTGAAGTGGGAGAACAAGGAGAATACTTATTAGTTCTTTATAAACCTCAACAAGTTGCGTCTAGTGTTAATTCTATAGTCTATCGTGCCCGTCTTGTGCGAGCAGAAGAACCAGAAGAACCAGGTATTCCTGTGGTAGTAAAGGTTCCTTTTGAAAATACGAGATATGGAAGAAGTTGTCTGGAACGAGAAATCGAAGCAGGGAAACACTATGCTGATCATCCTTCCATAGTTCGTGTATATGGGGGGAAGATAAGCAAAAGAGAGAGTTATGTTATCACAGAAGAAGCAAAGGCGACCTTAAAACTCTTTCTAAGGAAAGGTGGATTATTACCAACAAGACAAACCATCGAAGAGTTCACACTTTCCCTCCTTGACGCATTAGAAACTGTTCACACAGATAACTACCTAGAAAGAGGACCTCATCTTCATCGTGATGTAAAGCCAGATAACATTTTTCTGTACCGGTGTGAAAGTGGATTCCGCTTTCACACAAAACTCGGAGATTTTGGAATGTGGGGATCACAAAAAGAAGCTGAAGAACAGTGGGAAAGGTTCACAATCGCGGGAACACCAAACTATGCTACTCCTGATATCGGCGAGACACCACCCTCCCCCTCCAGCGATTTGTATGCTTTGGGTTTGGTGATATATCAAATAGTGGCAAAAACAGAAATACTACCCGAATACCCCCAACGCATGCAAGAAAGAGATTTAGAACCGTTGCAAAAAGATCCGTTACATCCTATTCTTGTTAAGGCACTTGCACAGCGTGAATCACAACGCTATCATTCCACAGGAGAGATGAGAAGAGATATTCTTCAAGCACAGTCGATGCTAAAATCAAGGAATGCTGTATATCGACAACAGGTACCGCTTGCTTAGAGATGGTAAAAAGATAGGATGAGAAAGTAAGATATCAAAACACTCTCTTCTTCGACCGCTTCGGTCTATGCTGCCTATTCTTTAAGCGTCGTTTCTCGGCAATAGAAAGCCAGTCGTTTCTCCAGAGAGGCCTCCAGTGTTCGAATTTGCCTTCGTTTTCTCGGACAAACTGCTTCTCTAAGTCAGGAGTCTGGATTTGGCTGATCTGCTTGAGACGTTCGTCTTTGCTGACTAAAGGAGTATACTTCTGCACATGAGCTTTTTTCTTATCTTTGTCTTTCCTTCCCATAGAGCGTTGATGGACAAGAGGTTATTTATAAATATTTTCTTGGTGAGCAAGGAGGGGGCAGAGCCAAAACGACCACAATATATAAAAAGCAGGTTGCGAATAGGTGAGGTATGGCTCTTGATGATGATAAAATGAAGGAAATCACCCATAAGTTCATGACCAAGGATGATGGGGATTTGGGCAAACATAAAGTATATGCACACGAGCACCGCAAACAGCTCCGCAGGGTGGTTCTCAAAACAAAACTCAAAGAGAGAAAATTGAGGATCAAAGAAAAACTCAGGGAGCAGAAGATTCAGAAACAACTGCAGAAAGAATTTGAGGAAAAACGCAGAGAAGAAGAGAGGCAGGTGAAGGAAGAACAAAAGCGAGCGCAGAAAGAATCTGCACGCAACCGCGAACGTTTAGAAAAAGTAGAAGAAATCCCCCAGGCACCACAAAAACAGTTCAAAGGACATGTTGAATTAGGAAAAGACGAAATTCCCAAGGAATATTCACTTGAAGCAGAACAGGAGACGCCTGCACACCACATTCGGGCAAAGATTTTTGGAAAAGCAAAACAAACGAGTGAGGAAAGCGAAGTCCAGAAGCTCAAACTCGAAAAAGAAGACGATGTGAAAAGACAACAAGAAGTCTCAACCGATCAAAAGCACTATCCCCCTCATCAGGAAAGCAAAAAACCCTTTGTTGAACTTGCCTGTGCAAAATGCAGCAAGATTTTAAGGCCTCATGCACGATTCTGCGACCACTGCGGAAGCAATAAGATTATGAAAGTGGAGGAAGAAGTCAAAGAAGAGGCACCGAAACCAAAAGGCTCAAGCTGGGGTATGAAGCTTGTTAAATTCCTGGGCTGGTTGATTGTAATTTTGCTGGTGCTGGGTGGTCTTGCACTGGTTGCATTTTGGGTCCTTCTTAACTATTTTGATATCAAATTTGTATGAACGAGAAACGAGGAAATAATGCATGAAAAAAATAGACGATACTGACGATGATGATTCCATTGATCCTCAAGACTACGATGAAACCTATGACGAATCTGAAGATGAACAGCTTGAGCAAAAAAAGAAAAAGATGGGTTTCTTTCTTACGCTCGGACATGTGATCTTTGGATTGATTATCCTGCTTCTGCTGATTGCAGCAGTTGTCGGTGTGGGTTATTCAATGAAAAAGTATAATGAACTCAACACCGAAGTTATTGAAAAAACCCTTCAGGCTGAAAATCAAGCGCAGCGTGCAACCGACCTCGAAGAACAACTTGCATCAACGAAAAAAGAACGCGATGATCTCGAAACCGAGAATGAGGTATTGAAACAAAAAGGAGCACAGCAGGAAGGATCTGCTCCTGCACTCATTGAACAGAAAAATGCAGAACTGATTCAGATAAAAACTGAACTCCAGCAGAAGACGCAGGAAGTCAATGCGATGCGATTATTGTTGAACAACACCGTGAATAGAGATGATGTTGTGGAAGAGTTTAAAAACGAATACAACCGGGCTATTGATCGATTGTACGACGAGATGCAGAAAGCGTGTATTGAAGCGGTTGATGTCGTGATTGGAAATAATGAAGGGACTGATAATAAACGGGATATTAAAGAAGTAGTTGAGGACAAAGTGAAGATTGACCGGTTTAAAGCAGGATTGTTTAATCAGTCACGGAGCTGAAGTGGATGAACATGAGAACCTTCAAGGCCGAAACAGCTTATGCACCACATCGAGGGTAAACAACAAAATTGCATGTGCCTGTTGCTGGCTTGGCTGAAACGCAGTTTGCTTCTTATGCACCGAAAAGACACGCACTTGATTAATCAAATGGATCTGCTGGCTCACGCCCGGATCAAAGGGAACTTCTTTCTCAGTCAGTTTTGCAACAAGATTTCCTAAACCAATGCCTGGCTGGGTTTCGAGAATATCCTTCCCGGTCACTTCATAATATTTTCGATGCAATGCGGTCTCAAGAATTCTCCCGCAAATAATCACCGCGCTTCGAAAGCATCCTGCATTAAAACATCGTTCAAGCTCAGTCATGTCCAGCACGATTTCTTCGCGGATGTCTTCAGGAACAGCAGGCGCTTTGATATTCAGGCCTGCATGGATGGGAATCAGATCCTGCAGTTTGCCTGCATCCTGTTGCATCTGCCGTACAATACTCTGTGCAGAAGAAAGATCTTCTTTTTTTGCTTCAAGCTCGTGAAAACGGTTCAACAAGTCAACAATAACCTGTTCATTTTTTGACGGGTTGCCGGCAAGAAGCCACAGCGCTTTTTTCAGTTCGCTGGCTGTTGCATCTACCGCTTTTCTCTGGTACCATGCTTTGTTGGTTTTGAAGTCATACATTTTCTTTGCTGAAGAAACCTGCGAAACCTGCTTCTGCTGAAACGTCTCTTCAGGATACTGCATGGCTTGTGCAATGCAGTCCTGCATGCGATCGAGCTTTTCTTTGACTAAACGAACGGTCATAGCTATCTCCTCTCTAACTATCTCCCCTCTGATGATATGTAAATTATAGATATTTAAGTAAGCAGGTAAGCAGAAACCGTACCGCTTGACGATGCAGATATTAAAAAGATTGCGACGGTTTAGTGTGTAGTATATTAATGGATAAAAGAAAATAAAACCTTTTCTCAAATCATAAAATTCATTGTTTTCTCTTACAATTTTCTAGCACCCACTGGACAAGCCATAAACCATGAAAACCTACAACCCACAGCCTAAAACCCCTGTTCCGCCAAGCACTGGTCACTGGACAAGTGCGCGTGAGGTATATAAACAGGCAAATCTCTTAAGACTCCATGGAAAACAAATTTAAAGTGCTCAATGAAGATGTTCGCTTTTATCAAAGTGCTGAGGAAGATTATATATGCCTAACTGATATTGCAAAATATAAAGATCCTATCCGAAGCGACTATATTATCCAAAACTGGCTGAAAAACAGAAACACCATAGAATTTTTGGGCATATGGGAACAGATACACAACCAGGACTTTAATTCCATAGAATTCGATGGGATTAGAAAACAGGCAGGATTAAACACTTTTATTCTTACTCCTAAGCAATGGAACGAAAAAACGCATGCGCGAGGGATTATTTCGAAAGCAGGAAGATATGGCGGGACTTATGCGCATAAAGATATTGCTTTTGAGTTTGCGACGTGGATATCACCGGAATTCAAGTTGTATTTGATCAAGGAATTTCAACGGCTGAAGATTGAAGAAAATCAGCGTGTAATGCTTGGGTGGGATGCTAAGCGCGCGCTTACCAAAATTAATTACAAGATACACACAGACGCGATAAAAGAAAATATTGTATTACCGCAACAGCTTTCGCAAAAAGATGCGAATAATACTTATGCAAGCGAAGCTGATGTCTTAAATGTTGCCCTTTTTGGAATGACTGCCCAGGATTGGAAGATAAAAAATAAAAATAAGGAGGGCAATATG
>DUFX01000015.1 GCA_013331695.1 Candidatus Woesearchaeota archaeon | reverse complement strand
AGAAGAACAGGTAGTAGGGAGAGGTATATGGACATTGCAAAAAAGAGGTTGCCAATGAGGATATTAAGTTTTACGAAGATCTTTTCACTTCTTCTTGTAGCACTCTTGCTCCTTCTTACTGCATGCGGTGGAGACGGAGATAAAAAAGGAGGACAGCTTGCATCCGAAACGCCGTTTATTGGCGGAAATACTGGTTTAACGATCAAATTTGTNNCTGGTTGATGGAAATCTTGCAGGAGCACGCAAAAACTTTGACGGCTCGGTAATTCCGGGCGGACAAACCGTCGTAAACTTTCCTTTTGACCCTGGACGGCAGATCAATCAGTTTGTTTATGTTCCCAATATTCACGGCAATACTGCAGTAACGGTTCGGGCAGATGCCTGCTACAATTATGCAACCATGTCAACAACCAAGCTCTGTGTGAAACAAGATTTGCTTGCACCGACCGAACGAGCTTCAGTGTGCGAAATTACTGCCCCCAAAGAACCGCAGAATTCAGGCGGACCGGTGCAGATTACAAAAGTGAGTGAAGCACCGATTGGAGAACATAAAATTCAAGTTACTTTCACCGTAGAGCACCGCGGAGAAGCAACAGGAACATTCTATACACACAATACCAATTGCGATGACAGAATTACGAATCCCGATAAGTATGTCGTGTATATTGATGTGCTCTCAGATATTAATGGAGAAACCGCTGATTGTACAGGCTTAGAAATGCCTGCTGATCCAGCTGCGGGCGTGATTGATGATAAACAGCATGCAGGCTTTGTCCGGCTCTTTAGAGGAGCGTCAAGAACCGTAAGCTGCACCTTTGATTTAAGCCATATTGACAGCGACTTTGAGGATTTGTTTGAAGTGAAACTGAGCTATCGTTATTCTACTTCGATTGAGAAACGTATTCTTGTGAAAGATGTGAGTTTGACGGATTAGAGAGTGAACAATAAGTATCATAATAAAGTGCACGTCATTCTTGGTTGGCTATGCTCCAGAACAGCTTCATCTTTCTCCCCAAAATAGGATTGAAAAAAGAACAAGGACTATGGAATCAGGGTATTCTGCATTGGGATAATTTTTTGCAGGCAACGCAGGCACAACAGATGAGAGGCATCAGCACCAAAATAAAAGGGTATTACGATCAACAACTCCATGAAGCAAAAAAAGCCTTGTTTGCAGAAGACAGTTTCTATTTTCAACAACGATTGAAAAGCAATCAGATGTGGAGACTGTATGAAGCCTTCAAAGATCAAGCAGTGTTCTTAGACATCGAAACCTCAGGGTGGTATTACGGAGATATCACGGTTATTGGCATGTATGACGGCTATGACACCAAAACAATGGTCAAAGGTTTTACTTTCGATAAAAAGCTGCTCAAGAAGACTCTGGAAGCATACAAATTGCTCGTCACCTTTAATGGATCCTCATTTGATCTTCCGATTATCGAACGCTTCTTTCAACAAGTCGTCCCAAAAATTCCCCATATTGATTTGAGACACGTCTGTGCAAAGCTTGGATGGACCGGGGGTTTAAAACAGATTGAAAAACAACAGGGCATTCAACGTGATCCTGCGGTCCAAACACCTGAAGCAAGTGATCCGGTGTATCTGTGGCAGCAGTACCAGGCGACAGGAGAAAAGGAATATTTAAATACCCTCGTCAAATACAATGAGGAAGATGTCATCAACTTAAAGCCCTTAGCAGAACAGGCTATCAAAAGGCTTTGGAACTATACCTACCCGCCCCATGAACCAACAAAGCATCATGCTCCAACAACACAAAAAACCACTCAAACAGCTTCCGCCGATGAAGCTGGACAGAACCAAGCCCATTGAACCGGTTATTCTTGACAAAGTTGGATTTTTTCTGATTGGAATCTGGGGTAAAAAAATACGGGTTGCGTTCTGCACGTATGACCGTTATATTCGTGATAAGATGTGTTCAAGCAGTCCTCAAAAGATTCTTGCTTGGATCAAGAAGAATCGTTATACTGGAAGAAAAGATCACTGGGAGTATATGGTGCGGGAGCTGGATCGGGCAAAAGACTGTATCAAAAGGAAAAGGGAGTATGTTCAGCCTTGAGATTAATCTTAAAATCGAGCATATCAGAAATCCGCTCAAAAATCGCAACCTTTTTATACTATAGTGGCTATAGTTGCTATAGAATGACTACAACCACCATCCAAGTAAGCAGGGAAACAAAAGCAGCCATAGGTACGTTTGGAAGTAAAGAAGATACGTATGATCAGATTCTCAAACGAATGTACGACCTCGCTGTCAAAGAACAATTGCGGGAATTCTTGCTCTCTTCGGAAAACACCATAACCCTTGCTGAAGCCCGCAAACGGCATGCTGAACGATGGCACAAATAGAGATTATAGACAGCCTCTTTGAAGAAATAGAAAAAAAGTTTAAACAAGAAGCTGATCGTATTTTTGACTTGATGGAAGAACTTGAAGAAAATCCCCATAAAGGAAAACCCCTCGGAAATATCGGCGGGATCGTCATCAAAGAATTAAAATATAAAAATTTTCGATTTTATTTTATTACCGATGGATTTAAGCTTAAATGTATGAAACAAGAAGAATTGACAGATCTCCTTCTCAAATTTGTCCGGATGTCTGATAAAAAATATCAGCAAAAGACCATTCATGAAATCAAGCTGATTCTTACTACGATCGGTGCGAGCGGATTTGAGTAGAAAATATCAAAAAAAACTCAGTTATTCTCTCAAAATTGGAACTTCTTCAGGATGATGAAGAGATGGGCATCCTTTTCCTAAATAGAATGAGTGATCAAAGCTAAACCCCCATATTCGGTGTCTTTCTGGTTGCAGGAGAATATCAATAACCACCTTGTCGTTAGTAAATAGTTTATCACCAAAATACTCGGCAAGAAAAGTTCCCAGTGATTTTATTTTGGTAGGATCAATAAAACTCCTCTCGGTCGGGTGGGTAAATGCACAATGTGAACTGGTATAGACAATAACTTTTGCACGGGGATCTTTATCAAAAATCAATGTTTTGAGGCGTTCGAATTCTGCTTGTTCACTTTCAGTGGAAATGGTTTCCCGAGGATCATAAAAAAAGACAAGGCGCATACCGAGTGATTGTGCTTTGGTGATGACAGGCCCGTATTCGACCCAGTGAGGACCAAATACGATTTGTGCTTCTTGTTCAAGCCGGAATGTTCCCACATATTGATTTAATGAAATAGGACCTTCGACTGCGACATAGTTCCAGCCCTGTGTTTGGAAATATGGCAAGGCACCGGCCACTGCAGACCCGTCGCGTGGGTCGCCTCCTTTGATAGGATCATAATCAACACCAAAAAGGATTACGCGCGCTAATGCAGAATCTCTGAGAAGACCAGCGCTGTGCATCTCATCCCACCGTGTGTCAAAATCACATGCTTTCGCTGCTTTTTCAAGCTCGCTTTCCTCAGGTTCTGGCTCAGAAGGCACAACAGAAGCGGCACGCACGGGGATTTCAATGTTAGTTCTTGGAAAAAATCGAGAGACAAGATAATTAGCGTCAAAAGTATAAGAAAGTGTAAAGAAGAGTGCTAAAGAAAGAAACCCTGTGGGGGTGTGGGAAATCGATTTCTGCACCATGAGAACGCGAAAGAGAAAGAAAGTTTATAAAAATACCGAAAAAATGAAGAGACAGAGTTAGGATTCTGCAAAATATTCAACCACATACCGATAAGGCGTGGAACACCGCATCAACGAGAAGGGTTTCACGTTCTTTTGTGTAAAAATAACACGTCCATGGTGATCAAGAAACCAAAAATCGAGGTTTTTGCAGAAAAACGTATGAAAAACATGCTGAACATCGTGATCAAACACGAAAACATACACACAATGATCAGGTTTTCTGAACATCAAACCGAAAAGTTTGTCAAAAACAGATGAAAAAACAACAATGGGTGTTGAAGAAGAGGTTTTCGTGAGGGTTCGAACACGCGCAAGAAGCTGTGAAGATATCATTCCTAACACCTTGGGTAAAAAACCCTCTCAAACTCCCCCAGCTTCTTTAAAAATGGAAGTATTTATAAATTCTCTCTTCCTTTAAAACGTAGAGGTGAAATCCACAGGAGGGAGCCAAAATGAGTAATAAAGACATTAAAATCGTTAATATTGTTGTTTCTGCCTCACTAGGGAAAGATATACCCTTGGAAAAGATGGCTGCGACCCTATCTAACACAGAATACAATCCAGAACAGTTCCCCGGTCTCGTTATTAGGATAAAAGAACCTAAAACGTCTGCTTTAATATTCTCAAGCGGTAAAATTGTCTGTACGGGAGCAAGAACCATGGAAAAGGTTCAAGAAGCCATTGAGAAGATTATACAAAGCCTTGAGAAGATCAATGTCAAGATCACGATTAAACCCGAAGTCAAGATTCAGAACGTGGTTGCCTCAGGAAGCATTGGTATGGACCTCAACCTGAATACCTTGGCTATGAAGCTGGATAATACCGAATATGAGCCAGAACAGTTCCCTGGACTGGTCTATAAACTGCCTGAAGCAAAGGCTACCTTCTTACTGTTCAGCAACGGCAAGGTTGTCTGCACTGGCACCAAGAGCGAAAAAGAAGTCCATAGCGCCTTGGATATCCTTATTGAGAACTTAAAGAAGATTAAATAGAGTTTGACACCTTCTTTTTTTCAGTTTTTCTCTTCTTCTTTTCTATTCTTTTCTCACCCCGCCACCTAAATCATTTTAAATCTCAATCTTTTTCTCAATTTCTCTCACGAATCCGGAATTATCACGAAAACAGGGGGTCGAATTCGGAAAAATCACGAATTTAGGGTATCAAAACCGAAAAGTCTCCGAAATAGAAAGGCAAAGACGTATAAAGAATAGAATCTTAAAAAAAGCATATTAAAAAAATAGGAAAATACAAAGAGGGAGTACAAAGAGTGTGTTTAGATGGAAGTTGCAGAACAAATCAAAAAGTTTGAAGAATTTATCAGCATGCATTATGCTTCAAAATTGCTTGAACAGGTGCATCAAGGCCACAATTTCTTAGTTGTTGACTTTCAAAACTTGATTCAATTCGATCCCGATCTTGCAAATTTGCTTCTTGATCAGCCTGAAGAGGTGATGAAAGCCGCAGAAATTGCCGTAGCTGAGTTTGATCTTCCCAAACCGATTAAGGATTTTAAGATTCGATTTCAAAATCTTCCTGAAACACAGCGGATCATGGTTCGAGAGATTCGAAGCACCCATATTGGAAAACTTATTTTTGCTATGGGGATTGTCAGACAGAAATCAGATGTACGACCGCAGGTAACTTCTGGAAGATTTGAGTGCCCGAGCTGTGGAAATGTGATATCAGTTTTACAACTTGAACAAAAATTTCGAGAACCCTCGCGATGCGGTTGCGGAAGAAAAGGAAAATTTAGGCTTCTGAGTAAAGAACTCGTTGACGCACAGCGCATTGTGTTGGAAGAAGCAATGGACGAGCTTGAAGGGGGGGAACAGCCTAAACGCATGGATATTTTCTTAAAACAAGATTTGGTCAGCCTGATGACCGACAAAAAGACAAATCCAGGAACTAAGATTCTGGTTTCCGGCATTGTGAAAGAGGTTCCCATCACACTGAAGGAAGGCGGACAGTCCATTCGATATGATCTTCTTATTGAAGCAAATAATGTTGAAGCAGTAGAAGAAGATTTTGGATCGCTTCAAATTACTGAAGAAGAAATGGAAGCGATTAAGAAGATTGCAGCAGACAAAGAACCGCTCAAAAAACTGGTGCGTTCTTTGGCTCCCACGATTAATGGACATGATCAAGTCAAAGAAGCGATTGTCTTTATGCTGGTAGGAGGCTGCATGAAAATCAGCAGCGACGGTTCGAAAAGAAGGGGAGATATTCACGTTCTGCTTATTGGAGACCCAGGAGCAGGAAAATCACAGCTCTTGAAACGGGCGCAGTTAGTTGCACCCAAATCGAGGTATGTGACGGGAAAGGGGGTCAGCGGTGCAGGTCTTACTGCAGCAGTTGTCCGCGATGAATTTTTGAAAGGCTGGGCATTAGAAGCAGGAGCTCTAGTCTTGGCAAACCATGGAATTGTGATGATTGATGAGCTGGATAAAATGAGCAAAGAAGACCGAAGCGCAATGCATGAAGCATTGGAACAACAAACCGTTTCCATTTCCAAGGCAAACATCCAAGCAACACTACGCTGTGAAACAACCGTGCTTGCAGCTGCAAACCCCAAGTTTGGAAGATTTGACCCCTATGAACTTATTGCAAAACAGATTGATCTGCCTCCTGCACTCATCAACCGTTTTGATTTAATCTTCCCTATCAAAGATCTGCCAAGCAAAGAAAAAGACGAGCAGATGGCTGGATTTATTTTGAAATTGCATCAAACGATTAAAGAAAAACAAGAGGTTGAGATTGAGACGCCGCTTTTACGAAAGTATATTGCTTATGCAAGAAGGCGGTGCAATCCCCATTTAAGTGATGAGGCAGTTGAAGAAATGAAAGAGTATTATGTTTCGATGCGAATGAGCGGACAGGACGACAGCGGGATTAAGTCGATTCCTATTACGGCTCGACAGCTTGAGGCGCTGGTGCGATTAGCAGAAGCACATGCAAAAATCAGGCTTTCTGATCAAGTCTTAAGAGAAGATGCAAAAAAAGCTATTGAGCTGGTGGATTACTGCCTGCGCCAAGTTGGTTTGGATAAAGAAACAGGAAAAATTGATATTGATAGAATCAGCACCGGCATTACAGCTTCACAGCGTAATAAGATTGTAGTAGTGAAAGAAATTATCAACGAGCTTGAGAAGACGAAAGGAAAGACTGTTGCGATTGAAGATATTATTAAAGAAGGAGAGTTGAAAGGACAAAGCCCTGAATCCACCGAAGAAGTGCTTGAGAAACTCAAACGATCAGGAGATATTTTTGAACCCAAACGCGGGTTTATTACGAGGATTTAGTTGAGGGATGAACACCATGAAAAAACCCTCTTTTGAAGATCACACTTATCTGAATAGTCTACGACAAAGACAGACATGTGCACTTCACATCCATTGGGACGGTTCGATACCTTTTGGAACTTTGTGGAATTTTTATCAAAGAAGAGGGGGAAAACTATTTCTTCCTGAGAGATATAGTGATGGCAGGCTCCTAGAAGGAGATCGGGAGATTAAAACAAGAAAACAATTGTATGATCTAAGAGATGGCCTTTTTTCGAAGTATGGTATTGTTGATGTTTTTGAGGTTCCGACGAGGGCGATGCAAACTGCTGCAGATTTGAAAACCATGGCCAGGGCTCATTGCCATTATTTGCAAACACAAAATATTGTTTATGCAGAAACAAGATTCGCACCCTGGTATCATGCGCAAGAAGGAGGAAGAGGGAGTACGTTAACGCTGGATGAGGTTATAGGCTATTCATTAGAGGGTTTTGAACAAGGAAAGGAAAAAACAGGTGTGAAAGTAAAGCTCATTGTAAGTATTAATAGGGAAGTCGCCTCAGAAGCAGCAGAAAAAATTGTAAAGGCTTCCCTGCACTTTGCAGAACGAGGGGTAGTGGGAATTGATCTTGCCTGCTATGAACCTGCATCACCGCCAGAATTATTTGAAAACGCATTTGCTAGGACATTCGATTCTCCGTTAAAGAGAACGGTACATGCCGATGAAATGGTCTCGGAAGAAGAAGGAAAGAAAAATGTGCACACTGCAATTACCTTGTTAAGGGCAAACGGAATAGGGCATGCTGTTCATCTTCATAAAAACCCTGGCCTGATTCAATTAATGGTAGAAAACCATATCCGTCTCGAATCAAACCCCATCTCGAACCTTACCTGTGGTTTTATTAGGGATATAGCTGATCTCCATTTAGATACACTTGCCAAACAAGGAGTAAAAGTAACTATCAACCCTGATGACCCGCAGATGTGGAAAATGGGGGATTTGGTGCATAATCTGTATGGGTTAGGGAAATTGTATGGAGGCCAGTTTATCGATACAGTTTTAAGAAATGCAATAGAAAGTGCATGGGGTTTAAGCGATGAAGAGAAACAAGTACTTCGTGAACAAACATAAGAAATAACTAAATAAAACAAAAATGGATAATTCTTTCTTTTTACTCCTTCACCACAATCTTTCCCTGGCCAATCGGCGACACAACACCCTTCTCCAGTTTCTTCAGCTGATAGAAGAATACCCCTTCTTTCTTGAAGACAAAGCTGGTGTCTTTGCTCTTCCTAGGAAGATTGAGCAAGATAGCATAGGTTGCTGGATCTCCTTCTTGTTTAAAGTCGGCTGAGCCAGGAATTTCGAGGGTATAGTGCTCGTAATCAATATTCTGCCAGTACACCTTTGTTTTGGGCGTTACGACCAGCACGGAAGGCTCTAACACGCCCCCATCGACAAGAATAACTGATTGATCAAAAGTCGAAGAAGAACCGGTGGAAACACCTTCTTCAGGATATAAGGTGGTAACACGAACAGGTTCGTCTATAGGCTGAACACGGCGAACAGGGGAACCCACACCACGGGACGCATGGCCTGCGTCTTCGCTTGCGGTCTGACAACGGAAAAAGCTACCGTCCTGCGTGCAACCCAAGGGGCAGATCTTTGTTCGCTTCTGCACTTGACTGTCTCTGCAGTAATAATCAAGCAAATGCGTTCCTGAAAGGCAGAGATCATCTTTGACAAGAACATCTTCTGATTGTTGATAATAAACTGATCCCTTCAAGTCTTCAGTGCAGTGGAGAATATCCGTGCACATTCCGTTTTGGCAGATGCACTCCACCACTTCCGATTCCATCGCAGAACCCGTGCAGAAATAGCGTCGTTGGTAATTGGATGTTGACTTTTTAACATTCCCTCCGAGATCCGTGCAATAATTGGTAAAACGACGAGCATCTTGGGTCACGCCTCCTGCGTCATTGGAACAGGGTTTTTCGTCACCTTTCTGAACTTGTTCAGTGACAAAGTTTCCGGAAACGGTTTCAAGACCACCTGGCAAAGAGGTTCCTAACAGATAAAAGAGAAAAAGGAAAATACCAACCAACAAGAGAAAGGACGGATGAAAGCCTTTGCTAGCGCTCTCTTTAAGCTTCACAACCCTCTTTTTTGTCATATCTTCCTCTTTTCGCAGTTTCTTTATATAAAGTTTATTTTTGTTTTCAGTTTAAGAGTTCTCTGGTAGCTAAAAAAATATAAAGTGAAGAACATTAAGAGTCTTAAATCAATAGGTTACTATTAATCAAGGAAAAAAGGTATTGATAGATGGAACAGCCCACACCGCAACCCACACCACAATCTGCACCCCTGCCAAAACCCACACCATTTGGCGCGGAAAAACGCAATATTCAGCGCGAAACGGCCTTTAAACTGGGGATTAAAGATGTGGTTGAGGGAACCTACGCTGCACAAGAAGGATGGAAACCAAATTATTTGATGACCCGGCATGGAAAAGTGATGAGAATCAACCTGATGGGAGTTATTGTTTCTAAAGCAAATACGGATTTGCTTTCATATGATTTTATTATGATTGATGACGGCACTGCACGCGTAACGATACGCTCCTTTGACAATATGAAAGTTTTTAAGGATTTTGAAGTAGGACAGATTGTAAATGTCATTGGGAAACCGAGAGAGTATGCTCGTGAAATTTATGTTGTTCCTGAAACGATTCAACGTATGGACGACAAAACCTGGCTGGAAGTGCGAAAAAAAGAGATGGAGAGCTATCCCTATCATCTTATTCCCAAAGAAACCAAAGAAGAAAAACAACAGCAAAATGAAGAGATTATTATTGAAGAGGTAAAAGATGGAAAAGAAGCTTCTCTCGACAAGCTCCTTGCGCTGATTAAAAGTTTAGACAAGGGGGCGGGGGTTGAGATTGAAGAGATTATGCTCAAATCAGAACAAGGAAACCCTGAAACCCTGATCAAAACACTGCTCGAACAAGGGGATATTTTTGAGATTAAGCCAGGAAGGGTAAAAGTGCTCTAGACAGATTAAGAATGCCCCTTAAGATTGGTTAGAATAACACAGGAGTCACAAAAACCTCTATAAGAGCTCCAACAAACAAGAAAATCAAAGCAAGCACCATCAGATCTGCAGTGTCAAGAACTACACGCTCGAAGGATTCTGTTTTAAAGTCATGTTTGATGATGGCAACCGAAAGAATGCCTCCTGCAATGCCGCCAATGAAATATCCTGCGATTTCTGGAATGCCATGAATAAGATAGCGAAGGAACCCCACTGAAACCACAGAAGCATAGGTAGGAACATACTGCAAACTGAATGATGCAGAAAGACCAATCAGATTTTTCTTGATAAACGTGCCGATCGCAACTGCAACAACCGAAGCATTCCAACTCAAAATAAAGATCGCACCTGACCCGTAAAAAAATGAAAACAGAATACAAAAAATAAGCACTTTGATGTTATTGAGGAAGATTTTAGAAAATAAGCTTAAAGAAGAGAGATGACCCAGCAACGCATTGCTGTTGATGTTTTTGATAGTATTGACTTGAATTTCAAACAAAGTTGAAGAAAGATTGGAGGGAAGCAGGGTAAACCAGGCCGTAAATGCAAAAACAACACCGAGGAAAAGCATCATGAGAAAGGTCAGCATTTTGCCGTGCTCGCGCAACAAACGGCCCTCGCCAAATCCGAGAAGATCTTTTTGTTCTTCAAGTTTGAGGGAATTATAAACAAGGGGTAAACAAGCCATCACCGTAAGAAAAACAGCGATAAGGCCGGCCATACTTTCAAAAATTTGAATGCTGATGAAGATTGCAATACTGGCATACAAAGCGCCAAGAAAGAAGAGTTCCCAGGGCTTTCTTTCTGCTGAAAAAGGAGAAATAAGAGATTCAAGGACCATAGCCACCTATCACCGCATTTCTTTTGGATGCAGAGGTTTATAAAAGTAGTGTTGAAAATGGCTCAACCCAAAAGAGCACGCAGAATGGGGATAGTGTTGCCACGTTGGCGGACGTGAGTAAGGGTATCACATAAAGATTTATAATCAAAAAGGTAACGCTTGCTGTGCATCTTCTTTAAGCAGAGACCATTTAACTTTAGGATCTGCTTTCCAGAATTTGTCTTTTCCGTTTTTTCTTCTTAAGAATACACAACCTGCACTTTCCAAATCCTTGACATATGTTGAAATATTAGAACGTGGGATCTTTAATTTATCAGATAACGATTTATTTGTTATTTCTTTGTGTTTTATAATTTCGCCCAAAACCTCCTTTTCTTTTGGTGTTAAAGTATTGAGATACCTTTTCTCTAAAATTTCATTTAAGACTCTTGCAAGCTTATTTTTATCGAGCAAAATTGGACTTTCTGTTGTGGCATGAAACACAGCCGTTGATAAACTATTCAATGTGTCCCTGATATTACCATCCATTAAGTTATAAAGTATTTTTAAGCAATTGTCGGTATAGGGATAGATTAGATTAAGTTTTTCTGAAATACGTAATCCTTCGAATCTTTTCTTTATTACCTCTTTTACTTCATCAAAACTTAATGTTTCAATATGGAAGGGGGTATCCGATAATATTGAGGAAAATCGTGGAACACTTTGGAGTATTGAATATGCCGTCAGGTTTCCAATGAAAACAAAATGAACTCCTTTTGTTTGGAAAAAATCTCTCAACGTATCAAATAAATTTCTGATTTTCTTTTCAGAGATTAATTCCAGATTGTTATAATGAATTATGACCTCTTTTGAGGTATTCCCATTTATTTCCGTTATTATTTCACTAAAAAAATTTTGCAGGCTAAATGATGCTAATACTTCAGTCGCTTTTTGTTGCGAAGCATAACTACCGCCAAAACCAGCTACCGATATTCCACCACTAATGCTTGTTTTACCAATCTCAAAAAGACTTTCCAATTTTTCATAAGTTTCTTTGCTTACAGGTCTTTCTTTGAGGAGTTTTAATGTTGAATAAATCGCAGATAAGGTATTCAAAACAAAATCGTCAGCACTCCATTTATCTTGGGTGGTTATTTCCTTAAAATGTGTAAAAAAACCTTTTTGAATGGCAGAACTCCTTACAACATTTACAAAAGAAGTTTTTCCGATACCGATATCACCATATATAAATGTTCTTGATCCGCCTCTAGAGCCAAGAATCCGGCTCAATCTTGTTATGTGCTCACTTCGCCCCACAAATGAATCAAGGGGTATAGAACCACCCACAACTAAAATAGGAGATGTTGAAAATGGATTCTCATTAACACCATATAATTCCCAAGTATCGTTTAGGTCTTTGTTATCCTGCATATCTATTGGTTATATGGATATGTTTATAAATTTTTCTATAATTATAAAAAGCCTGATAATTATTGAATTATATAGTTATAGATAAGTGTATAACTATCACATTATAACTATGCGGAAATCCAAATGAACATAAATAATAAAACAATAATTAGAAGCAAGAGAACAAAGAGCCAAAAACCTTACGAGGGAAGCCATATTGATTAACAGCCTGAAAGCCCCATAGATTAGATGACACCAGCAGAGATTAATTTATAAACCACCTTCATGTTTCATAGTCCATGGCAGAAGAGTACGAACAATTATTGGACAAGGCCCTGGCCGAAATGCCGGAGTTTGTATTTGAAAAACATCGATTTGAGATCCCAAAAGTAAAGGGACATCTCCAAGGAAATAAAACGGTTATTAGCAACTTTCTCCAGATTGCCGATCTGTTTAGAAGAAGACCTGAACACATGCTTAAATATGTCCTGAAAGAACTTGCAGCTCCGGGTGGCATCCGAAGCGGACAAATGATTCTCGGAAGTAAAATTCCTGCTTCGAAAATCAATGAAAAGATCCAAAAATATGCCAACGAGTTTGTTTTATGCGGTGAATGTGGAAAACCCGACACGCAGCTCGAGAAAGAAAAAACTGTCACATATCTGAAATGCACGGCGTGCGGTGCAAAGAATGTGGTGAAAGGAGCCTAGGGAAATTAAGGGGGCAGACGTGACGGTTGCAATCAGCCAAACCACGCTCCCAACCCCGTTTGCTTTTCTTTATCCTTGCCAAAAACTTCTTCGATTCGGGTTTTGGTCAAGAGGAGCGTCTGCTGTAAATAAGCAGGAACGTGATATTTACTTGCCAAACTGATGGAAGGCCCAAGATATTTGATCACAGATCCTTCGGCAACCGTGAACAGCAAATCACCTTTGCATACCGTGCATTTTCCGACAAGAGGCGGACGGTGAAACTTCTCATTGCATTTTACGCAACGAAATTCCTGCTTTGAAAACCTACGCAGATTTCCTTTCGTGTCTTTCAAAAAGTGCTTTTCAATAACCAGCTGAGCAACGGTGCTTTCTTCAACTGCGCGCAGGCGTTCTGCAAGCTCCATCTGACCCCTCAATTTTTCTTCCATAGACGGAAGGGTTTTATAGGATGAAACACGGACGCCGACATTGATGTTGTTCACAGGATGCGTAAAACCCATCTTCTCGTATTGCAAAGGGGTTTTCAGACGGTGGCGAATTTGTTCTATTTTAACTTCCCAAGGATTTTTGTATTCCGCACAGGCGCGATAGAGTTCAAGAGGATACTCCCACACTACATCAACGCCGTGCGCCTGATCATCCACTTCAGTAGGAATAACTTTGTAGCTTAAAACAAGCGGAGAATCCATAGTTCGGGAGCCGCGTGCATCAGGAAGAAACTGCCGGGAAAAATTAAGCAGTGCATCCAGCAACAGCATGACGCAGGCCTCGTCGCCGTCGCAGTCGCGCCTCATTGCTGCATGCATGAGGGGATGGCAATAACATCCCTGGGTTTGGGAAAATCCAATAATCCTGCCGACTGTTCCTGCAGAGATGTGCGGAGCAAGCCCGATCACGAGCTGGCCGACAAGGTCTTCCTTAGTTTTGAGTTTATAAAAAGGCTCAAGACCATACAGTGCGACAAGAAGGTCATCAATAAAGCCCGCTACACGAAACAAGACGTCACTTGCGGGCTCATCAAGCGTGTCTTTGCTTCCCGGAAGGATGAAATCTTGGGGTTTGATTTCAATAACTTGATCAGATGAGGTAATAGGAGTTCCACGAATATCGACGGTATAGCCGAGTGCTTGAATTTTTTCGACCGAAACGCCTATTTCTTTGGGTTTAAAATGAGTGATGGGAATTTCAGACATATCGTAGCGTGTTGTTCCATCTTTGTTGACATAGATATCATGCTTTGCTCGAAGAATGCCCTTCACCAGATTTTCAGGGATATGATCCTTATTCGAAGTTCCTCGCACGCCTTTGATGAGGTCAGGATAACTTGTCAGTCCTGTTTTTTTCAACGCGGCCTGAAAATATTCAGCAATGGGAATTTCTTTTTCTCCGAACGCCATGCAAGGACCATGGGTCGGACAAACAGGTTTTTGCCGCGGACCACATTGCTTGCAGGTGTACAACTTTACCGTTTCTTGATTGCAGAGCAAACAGGTTGCATAGATCGTTTCTTTATTGCAGACAAGACAGATGTAAGTGGGAAACTTAGATCTGATCATGCCCGCCTCAAGTGCAGATTGAAAACTGCGCATTCTGCCGCCCTGATCTCCTACCGGAAATAAGATTTGCGGCGAACCATCAAGTTTCCTCATTTTTGCTTTTTCCGGCCTGCCCATTCTTGCCCCAATAAACGTTCCGCATTTGTCGCGAATGGAAACAAAAGAATAGGCGTTGATCGTGTCCAGAATATGTGATGACCCGGTGAGTGGTGATGACGCAGAAGATGTAGGAGATGCAAGAGACGGGGGAGGTGCAGGAGATCGCAGGTTTAATTCGACAGGGTTTGTCAATTGTAAAGTCAACTCTGCGATGAGTTTATGCAGGACAACCTCATCGCCAAGTGGCAGCGTCAAAAAAAGAGCAACAGCCTGGGGTTTTGCAATAATGACGTGCTCGATACTCACGGTGTGAGGGAGTCCGATCTCTTCAAGAACAAGTTTTGCATTGCGGTCGTTTTGGGTTTGCAAAGGCACAATAATTTTTTCTAATGAAAGAAAAGAAGCTGAGGATGGTATTTTTTTATCAACGCTGTCTTGCACACCATACTGCATCCTTCCTTTCTGAAGCCAACGCAAGAGGTGAAGAAGCTGTTCAGCAGGAATGGCATTCCAATAGTGGGTAAATTGAGGATGCAACGGTAGATGAAGCGTGTTGCAAAGGGTAAGAGTATGGGAAAGTTCTGCTCGGTGGGTGGTGAGATTTTCAAAAAGATGAAGAAGATAATCAGCCGGAATGTTCGTTTCTGCAACAAATTGTGCAATCAACGACGCAACACCGGGTGCACCACCTGCACCACCCACGGGTTGTTCTTGAACCAGAGATGACCCATATTTCTTTTGAAGCGCTTCTTTCAATTCCTGCACATACCATTCCTCGCAGTAGCCGACAGGAACAAGCATGTGTCCATTTTCAGAAAAGTCCCCATAGTTAAAGAGGATATCGCCCAGAAACAAAACCCTGTCAATCTGAGCAAGGATCTCCTTTGGCTCTACAACGGCATTGAGCTGGAGCACATCACCATTCTTTAACCGTACAATCGGCCCCTCGAGTGCTTCACAGACAGTAATAGCAGCTGCTTTCCCGGGCCGTTCTACTTTTAATTGGGTTCCTGTTGCCACATAATGATCTAATACAAATTGAGTGGAGGGGTGTACCGCAGCCGCACTGAAGCCCGATGTTCTTGTCCTTCCCAAACGCAGACGAAGACCGCCGACACGCATGGGCAACGACAAAACAGGACGTCCTGCAACAAGATCCGCGATGTACGTGAAATTGGGAGTGAGCGTTCTCTTTCCATCCTTAATTTCTTCTTTTTTCCCTTTTGCCTTCATGCGTTTTTGCAGCACTAAAAACTCCTCAATAAATCCCCATTCCAAACCAAATTCCTTGCCCCAGATTTGAAGGCGCTTCCACAGTTTTGCTGATTTTTGCGTGAGCCCTTCGGCAACAACCAGGCACATGCCACCGCGAATTCTGTTCGTTGGAATCCGGGGGAGGCCTTTATAGTTTGAAACCTCCAAGGTTTCGGTGGGATCACCATCGATCTCAACCGGAAGATGGCTGACCATAAAAACAATTTCTTCTTCAGAGGGGCGGTATTGGAGATTGGTGATACGTTCATGGTAATCATTAATTTCAGTCACAAAACGTTTGATTTCTTCAGGGCCCGGATCATAGGGAGCATAGCCCATTTTGACACGGACATAGTCTGCAATCATCACCGAGACGGATGCGGCAGTTCCTCCCGCTCCCCGAATAGGACCGGCATACCCCAATGCAAAGTATTCCTTGCCGTCACGCCGTTTTTTAATGATTAATTCAATAAATCCCTCGAGCGGTGCTGCAACAATTCCTGCGGTGGTATATGCCATGCCTGCGCGAATCCCAATTTCCATGGCAGTTTTTTTATCAACAAACGCGCAGAATTCCTGTTTTGCCACTTTTTCAGCAATGAGAAGGCCGACTTGCCAGGCGCCTGCACCATATTTTTTTTCGAGGTGAAGAATTTCTCCTGTCATTCCCGAACCAACGAGCTCAGGAGCAACAGCCGAAATTAAACCCTCTACGCGTTCAGCCATGTTTTTTGCAAGAGGAATATCTACGCGTTTTTCAGGATCATACCCATTCTTTCGTGCAGCATCGGCAAGCACATAACACCGCTCAACTTCCTGCTTCAAGGTGTCAAAATACTGCTGCATATCTTCACTTTCTTGCGGAGCCTCTTGCTGCAGTTCTTGCTGTGGTTCTTGTTGCAGTTCTTGTTTTGTTTCAGGTGATTTCGAAATAGAGTCATCAGTCAACGAACACCACCTGGTTCTTTTTTCTGTATTCCATCTTCCCCCACCCCCCCTTTCTCGTCGTCTTTATGTTTTTCAAAATTAAGCATGGTGCACCGTCGTGTCTGGAGATTAACAATGGGAACCCGCGCCGGCTCAGGCTTGTGCCCCATCTTTTCTTGGAAAGGAGTCAACCCCTGCCAGCAGCTGCTGCACAGCAAGGTAACATTGCGATACTGCGCAATGGCTGCTTTGTGAAGATGCCCGCAGGCAAAGATATCCGGAACTTTGCTGAGAACAAGCGGATCCTCTTCGTCATCGGGAATGTAAATTGCAGCGCTGTGGCTGGGAGAAAGATGGCGCCTTTGCAAAAGGAATTTCATAACAAGATCAGCACGATCATACCCTCCGTTTTCACGGATATGATCAACGGTTGCGATGTAGTGGTCAAAACTGTATCCGTGATACATCAGAACATCAAAGCCAGGAAAATTCTTGCTCTTGTGGATATTCACCACTGCAGGATTGCTTACTAGATGGAGATTCGGCCAGCCGTAGAGCGACTGCGCATATTCTTTGTGCAACGGCGGCTGAGGCTCCTCAAGACGAACAGCATCGTGATTGCCGGGTGAAAGAATAATCTGGATATGGGGCGGTACGCGTTTGAGGTAGCGGGCAAGCTCTTCATATTGTTGATAAATATCTTTGATAATAAGTTCCTGCTGTTGCAACGGATACACACCCACGCCATCAACAACATCGCCCGTGATAAAAAGATACTGCACTTTTTTTGCAATTTCACGGTGTTGGGGGCTTCCGAGCCCACCATTCAACCAGAGAAGAAATCGTTCAAATTCCTCAGGAAGAAACTGCTTGCTCCCTACATGAATGTCTGACAAAAAAAGAGCATAGACTTCGTCCGGTGCTTTCTTTAATTCCTTGTTCAGCGGAACATCAGGAAGCAGAATGTTATTTGCGAAAATGATGTGGTCGCCAAGCGTTCCGACAACCCCAATAACTTCATCCAAAACACATTGCTTGATCAACGCAAAAAGATCGGATCTGGTTTTTGTTACAAGAACGTTGATGAAGCCCGTTGGGTCTTCAACCACCAGAATGATATTCTTATTTGCTGTTTCTCGCTTTTCTTTGATCATACCGATCACGGCAACGCGCTCCTGCACAGGGCGATCGGCGGCGTCTGCATTGGCTTCGCTGCGATCTTGTTTCCACGGGCGATCTTTATTCCACTGCTTGCCGGAAAAATTTCCTGAGAAGTTTCGTGAGAAGGTATGGGGGTGTGGGGGTTGTGTTTGGAGGCGGGAGATGGAAGTTACATTTTCTAATTCCTGCCGGTTTTGAAGAATTTGTTTGATGCTTTGATAGCGTTTATTGAAATAAGAGACAAAACTTTTCACTTCTCGTTTTTTGCTTGCTTTGGTATAGTGAAAAAGAAGTTCGACGGTTCCGAGGGGCTTTGTGTGGGGGGTGGGGAAGGGGGGTGAGGGGGTTTGCAGGGGTGGTGTTTGTTGTGGTGGTTGTTGCAGTGTGGGTTGTTGTGATGGTGTTGGTTGTTGTAGTTGTTGTGCGGCTGATTGGGTAGTGGTTGATTGTTTTTGCTCAAGGTGGGTTTTGAGCAAACGAAGAAAAGATGAACCTGTCATGCCCGTGGGGTGTGTTTGTTTTGCTTCGGATTCATAGAGTTGAGAAAGGAGTGAGAAGCTAAAGGAGAGCGGAGAGTCCTGTGTGAGATCATCAAGAATAAAGAGCGACGCTTCGTCAATCAAAATTTTTCGGTCTAATAAAAAACCAACAAGGAGTTTCTTAAGATCCTGCTGATTAGGGGGAGGGGGGGTGCCGGGTGGTGTTTCGCTAGGGATTGTGGAGGCCGTTGCGGTGGCTTCCGGTTCTACAGGGCTGGTGGTGGTTTCTAACATAAAGCATCACAGTAACGTGCTGGTTTGTTGCGAGGTTTCTTTGGTTTTGTGTTTTTGTTGCGGGAGGGTTGTTCATGAAAGGTGAAGATCTTTTTGCAAGAGCTCGGTCATTCTTGTAAGGAGGTGTTGGGGAAGGGAAAGATCAATTTCTTTTGTTCTCCCATATCTTCCCTTGGAAAGAACTTTGGCATTGATAATCCCCAACATATCGAGCTCTGAAATAATATCTGAAAAACGCCGCTGGGTGAGGGGATGTAAATGGATTGCGGTGCTGAGATTTTTGTAATAATCGTACGCTTCTCCTGTGAAAATCCTTCGCTTTTCCTTTTGATGGATATAGATCAGAGCGTACAGCGCTGCTTGGTGTTGTTTGGGCTGTGAACTGACAATATCAAGAACACGATCACGCTCAATTTTTTCTTCTGCCTTGTCGAGGTGGCCAAGAGAAACAGCCCCGAGCCCTTCACGTTCTGCGAGTTCTCCGGCAACGCGAAGCAGTTCAAGCGCCCTCCGCGCATCTCCGTGTTCGCGTGCAGCATAGGCCCCGCATTTTTCTATAACACCCGACCCCACACATCCTTGCTTGAAAGCCTGCAAAGCCCGTTCTCGTAAAATGTCTTGGAGTTGCAAAGCATTGTAGGGTGGAAAAACAAGCTCCTCCTCTGACAACGAAGATTTGACTCGATGATCAAGGTTATCTGCAAAAATAAGGTCGTTTGAAATGCCAATAATGCTTAACTGTGCTTTTTTCAGCTCTGCATTAATCCGGGTAAAGTTGTAGAGCACATCATCCCCCATCTTTTTTACCAATTCATCAATTTCATCAAGAACAAGGATGACGAGTTGTTTTTCTTGATCAATGGTCGAAAAAAAAGTTTTGTAGATTTCTTCAGTTGGCAGCCCGGTGGGTGGGACTTCTTTACCAAGATCCCGCAGTAATTGGGCAAGAAGGCGATATTCTGTATCTGCCACTTTTTTGAGTTTACAGTTAAGATATAAAATTTTAATAGGGGTGTTCCTTTGTTGTGCAAGGGTTGTGAGTTTGTTGGTGGTGTGAAGAACAGTAAGTGTTTTTCCTGAGCCTGTCTTGCCATAGATAAAGAGATTGGAGGGCTTATCGAGACGGAGAGAGGGGGCAAGAATCTCCGCAATTTGGTTAATTTGAATTTGTCGATGAGGTATGGTTTCAGGACTATAGTCGGATTGGAGAACTTTTTTGTTGATAAAAAGAGGTTCGCGTTCTAAGAATTTTTCAAAGAGATTTGTATCCATACTCCACCACCCTCCTAAGTTCCAAAAGAAAGGTAGGTTATATTAATGTTGTTGTGTTGAAAAAAATAAGTGGGAAAAGAGTTAGAAAGGGTATATTTGGTGTTTTGTTGGTTTTGGGGGGTGGTTAGGGTGTGTACTATTTAGGGTTGGTTTTGTGAAGGTGTGTGAGACCCACCCCTCTGTTGCGCATGGAGAATAGGTTGTGGTGTTTAGGTTGTTGTTGGGTATTTCTATTATAGTATGTCTGTGTGTTTTTATTATAATTATTAATATATTAATCAAGAATATTAATTATATATATTAAATTACCATATAGTAAGTTAATAATGAGTTATTGACGAATTGAGTTATTGGTGAATTACTAATTATATACCACTTTGATGGGAAGAAAAGGAAAGAGAATACTAAATTAAGACTCGAGAACCAACAGAAACATCAGAATCAACGGAATGAAAGGAAGAACTTTTTCTCTCTACCTTGAGTTCCACACGAAATCAGGGGGTCACCCCACCCCCCAAACAACTCTTAATTTTCATCACTCACCAATACTAAAAAAAGAAAGGTTTATATAGAAACCCCAACCCCCCTATTTTTGCTTTTGTGGATTCAAAACCCGAACACATTCCCCCTATATTTTGTTAAAAGGTTACCTTTATGATTGTGCAAAAACAATTTTTAAACAAACTCAAAGATTTTGGTTTAAACACCTATGAAAGTAAATTATGGACAGCATTGCTGTCGCGTGGTGTGAGCACAGCAGGAGAACTTTCTGACATTGCAAACGTTCCTCGTTCTCGTACCTATGATGTTCTCGAAAGCCTAGAGAAAAAAGGCTTTATTTTAATGAAAATTGGAAAACCCATCAAATATCTGGCTGTTCCTCCTGAAGAAGTTCTCGAACGTGTGAAAAAACGCGTGCGTGAAAATGCAGAAACACAGTCTAAATTACTTGAAAGTCTAAAATCTTCAGAAATCCTCTCTGAGTTAAGCACACTTCATACTCAGGGCATTGAATTCATTGAACCAACAGACCTGACCGGCAGCCTGAAAGGAAGAAATTCCCTCTACAACCATCTTGAAATGATGATCAAAAACGCCAAAACCTCAGTGAGCATCATGACCACTACTCAAGGTTTGGTACGAAAAGCAGAAGCTCTTGCACCCAGTCTCAAAAAAGCAAAGGAGCACGGCGTCAAGATTCGCATTGCAGCTCCCTTGTCTCCTGAAACCAAACAAGCCACGCAACTCCTGAAAGGTCTCGCTGAAGTGCGTCATGTAGCTGGTTTACGTTCTCGTTTTTGTATTGTTGATGAAAAAGAAATCAGTTTTGCTTTGCTTGATGATAAAGAAGTGCATGCGAACTATGATTCGGGTGTTTGGGTAAGCAC
>DUFX01000074.1 GCA_013331695.1 Candidatus Woesearchaeota archaeon | reverse complement strand
TTCTAATCTCTATAGAAAAATCGGTTTCAGAAACTCCTGTTACTCCCAAGTCGCTTGCTCCAAATACTGAGTAGGCCCCATGTTTTCCTTTTTTTCTTTTTTGCCGGAGAAGTTTGTAGACCTGTTCTCTCCATCCCTCAGAGAATCCTTCTCCGCCGGTAAGAAGTTTTACTTCATATTTTCTCCAGTCAAGAACTTTTTTTCCTTGTTCTATCAATACCATCAGCATCGTGGGTGTTCCTGCAAGGACGATCTGCTGGAAATTTTCTCCTATTGTTTTGATGGTTCCCAGCGCATCTTCAATGTCCAGTCCTGGTGTGGTAATGGTATAGTTTCCGCTTAAGACACGAAAGAGGTCCATTCCGCTTACCCAGGAACCTAATGCAAAACAATCAAGAACCAGTGTTTTTTTGCTTTTTCCTTCAAATAAAATATCAAACTGAAAGCTTGCCATGGTTGTCGCGAGCTGTTCTTCTTGTTTGGAGCGTATCCACGTTGTTGGTTCTCCTGTAAACCCCGAACTTCGCACAATCATATCTGCCTGGTCAAGTGTTCCATCAACACACAAGTCGCTGATCTTGTTTGCTTTTCGGATATACGATGCTTTGTCAATAACTGGAACTACTGCTTTAAACTGCTGCAACGAAACAATATCCTTCACTGCACCGTGCTGGATGGCTTTACTGATCAATTTTTTGTATGCAGGAATCCGTTCAGCAGCCCGCTGGAATGTCTGAATGACCTTTCTTTCTCCCAGGTGCTCCAAGGTTTCCGGATCATTGGCAAGCATAAAATTATAGAAATTATGGCTGTCTCTCAGTTTGTACCTCACAATAGCGTTGAGAACAGGTATAGGAACAAGATCAATCAGTTTCATACGTCAAACTACCTCTTTTTCTTCCCATCATCTCTCCTTATTCTTCTTTTCTTTCCTATCCCTTCCTTCTCTCTTTTTGTTTATAAATTTTCTTTAATAATCTTTATAAACTTTGTTTGGCAGGAACATCCCATGGATGAAACAATGAAACGTACACGCGTTCTCATCATGGGTGCTGCTGGCAGGGACTTCCATAACTTTAACGTTGTCTATCGCAATAATCCTTACTACAAAGTCGTGTGTTTTACTGCAGCGCAGATTCCCGGAATAGCAAACAGGCCTTATCCTGCAATTCTTGCAGGGAAACTGTACCCTCAAGGTATTCCTATTTTTTCCGAAGATCAGCTCGAATCTCTGATCAAAAAGCATCAGATTGAGAAAGTTGTTCTTTCGTATAGCGATCTCTCACATCAAGACGTGATGGACAAAGCATCGCGTGTCAATGCAAGCGGTGCAACCTTTGTTCTTCTTGCTCCTCAGCGAACCATGCTGAAATCCAAAAAACCGGTGATTGCAGTCTGCGCAGTGAGAACGGGCTGTGGAAAAAGTTCAACCTCGCAAAAGATTGCATTCACGCTCAAACAGCAGGGCAGGCGAGTTGTTGTCATTAGACACCCTATGCCATACGGCGATCTTGCCAAGCAGATTTGCGAGCGCATGACAACACCTCAAGATCTCCTTAAATATCATTGCACCATTGAAGAGCGTGAGGAATACGAAGCATACATCAACTTAGGTATTCCCATCTATGCAGGTGTGGATTATGAAAAAATTTTGAGGCAGGCTGAACAAGAAGCTGACCTTATTATTTGGGACGGCGGAAATAATGACACCCCCTTTTACAAACCCGATGTGCACGTGGTCATTGCAGATCCTCACCGCTTGGGCCACGAACAAACGTATTATCCAGGTGCCATCAATATTCGGATGGCTGATATCGTGATTATCAACAAAACAGGATCTGCTCCTCCAGAAAATGTTGTTCAGCTTGAAGCAAATGTCAAAAAATTGAATCCTCAAGCAAAAATTATCAAAGCAGATCTCACTATTGATCTTAAGGATCCCAAGCTCATCAACAAAATCAAGGGAAAGCGTGCAGTGATTGTTGAAGATGGTCCTACCTTGACGCACGGAGGCATGACGTTTGGCGCAGGGACCCTTGCTGCAAAGAAATATCATCTTCAAGTTGTAAACCCCAAGCCCCATGCAGTGGGTTCTCTCAAAGCAATCTACAAAAAATATCCCAAACTGGGAAATCTTGTTCCTGCGATGGGCTACAGTGCTCAACAAATGAAAGAGCTCCAAGAAACCCTGAACAGGGCTCCGGCTGACCTGATTGTGATCGGAACGCCCATGAATCTTGGAAAATTATTAAAACTCAAGAAGCCTGCTGTTCGTATTACCTATAAACTGCAAGAGATCGGTCATGCCCATCTTATACAGTTTATTCAAGAATGCTTACGGAGGAAAAAGTAATGCTTGCTCCACACCACAAACACAAGGATCAACACAAGGCCCAACCAAAGACCCTGCACAAGAATCAGCCAGGCCGCCATCAGCCACGCCACATTTTAACGCTCTTAGACGTCTCAGCTCAAGAAATTCTCGATATCCTCAAGTTTGCTGAAACGATCAAAAAGAATCCTCAAAAATATGGCAACAGCCTCAAGAATAAAACCTTAACCATGATCTTTCAGAAGAACTCAACTCGAACACGGCTTTCGTTTGAAGCAGGCATGACACAACTCGGAGGCCATGCTATTTTTCTTGACTGGAGAACGACCCAGCTCGGCATTGCGAGTTTAGAAGATGAAGGACGCGTCATTTCGCACATGAGTGATATCATCATGGCGCGCCTCTTGAAACATGCAGATCTTGTTAAAATTGCAGAAAATTCTCGTGTTCCAGTGATCAATGGCTTGTGCGAGAAATTCCATCCCTGCCAGTCGCTCGGAGATTTGTTGACGATGAAAGAAAAGCTTGCCGAGCAAAAGCGAACTTTGAAAGGTGCAACCGTAACGTATGTGGGCATTGCAAATAATGTCAGCAACACCCTTGTTGTTGCCTGTACCCAGGCAGGCATGCGTGTCGTGCTGTGCACGCCAGAAGTTGATCCTTTATCACAAGACTATCATCTTGATCGTTATTTTATCGATGCTAAGAAAAAAGGCCTGCTTGTTGTCGAAACTGATTTGAAAAAGGCAGTCAAGGATGCTGACTTTGTGTACACTGATACCTGGGTGAATATGGAGTTCTTTACTGATCCCAGCTTTGCAAAAGAAAAGGCGCGCAGATTAAAAATCTTTATGCCCTATGCCATCACTTCGCGAGTCTTGTCCTGGTGCAAGAAGGATGTCATGGTCATGCACGATATGCCCATTCATCACGGCTATGAGATGACGAAGGAAGTTGTTGAGGGCCCTCATTCCATCATTTTTGATCAGGCTGAGAATAGGCTTCATATCGAGAAGGCGATCATGGTGTGGTTATTGGCAAAAAGTTCATAAACGATGCTCTTCTGCATGAACCTATGGAACCTCAACGCATCCAAAAACTGATTGCCAATGCAGGCTTGTGTTCTCGAAGAAAAGCAGAAGAGCTGATTGCACAAAACAAAGTAACCGTCAATGGCAAGACGATCAAGCTAGGGGATAAAGCACGTGCTGATGATAAGATTCTTGTTGATGGAAAACCCTTGTTCTCTTCACCTAACCGTCCAGCAAAGCGGTATCTTTTGTTTTGCAAACCCAAAGGCATGGTGACATCGCTTGAAGATCCGCATGAAACAAATACGGTTGGTGCGTTTATCAAAGATCACTTCAAAGAACGCCTTATTCCTGTTGGAAGGCTAGATAAGATGACGGAAGGCCTCTTGATTCTGACGAATGACGGCGACTTTGCAAATAAAATCATGCATCCGCGGTATGAAATTGAAAAAACATATTATGTGCTTGTTGATAAACCCTTTACACTTGAGCATCGCAAACAGCTGGAGCAGGGGATGCTGATTGAAGGCAAGAAAACCTGGCCAGCCAAGATACGCAAGCTGACGGAAAATGAATTTGAAATCACGATTCACGAAGGCAGAAATAGAATCGTCAGAAAAATGATGGAAGCACTGGGATATTTTGTTATACGCTTGGTTCGTGTGAAGATTGGCAGTGTGGAGATTGGAAAACTGATGCTTGGGAAGTGGAGAGAATTGACAAGCCGAGAAGTGGAATCCTTTCTCAAGCGTTAACCTTTTTTGTTGAATAATATCGCAAAGTATAAATACTATTCTTACCCCCTCTTTCTTTATGTCCCTTACCGATAAGGTCGCAAAGCTCTGGAAAGAAGTCAAGTATGAAACAGGGAAAGCGTTTAGAACAGTAGGAGTACCACTGTCTCTTATTGCAGGTGGATACTCTGTTGCATGTCAACCACCAAGACCTTCGATAGGTGGCAGTTCCAGTGGCGGAGCAGGTTCTTCTGGCGGCGATCTTCCTACCGAATTTCCTACAGAAACTGAAGCGTACGCTGACGTAAAATTGGGGCCCAACACGAAAGTTTTAGAAGCCACGGGCGAACTCGAATCAGTTCTTCACCCTAATGCAGATAACCCTACTTATGATCTCTCCTTTTTTTCAAACTCACCTTTTCTCCGTGACCTCCATGTCGGAGACATTATCCTCGCGAAACCAGGGAGAAATGGCAACCCCCCTGAAGATGGTCTTCTTGTGCGTGTGCAGGCTATCGATGGTTTAACTGTTTATACTTTACCTACATCCTTAGAAGAAGCAATTCAAGAAGGTGTGATTCGTATTCGCCAGCCTCTTACCTACAACACACTTCAACAGCCCTTACGCCGCGAGGGAGGCTTAGAAACACAACAGTATGCACTCAGTGTCCAAGCAAATCATGATGGCGGCTTAACTATCCCTTTTGATGATATAAGACTCACCGATGCAATTTCCCTTAATGGTCAACTCGATGTGAAATATTATTTCACTCTTGAACTTGAAATTGACAACTTCAAACTTCAACATGCTCGTTTTGAAGTGTGGGCAAAAGAAACTGCCACATTGAAGTTGCATGCAGCATTTAATCATTATTCCAGTGGGGAGTTTGCTGACTTTGAACCTATCCGTTTTCCACCCATTGTCGCAGGATCAGTTATTATTGTTCCTCATCTTACTATCCCTATCAAATACGAGGCACATGGTCAACTTGCTGTGGAAGGAGAAGTTCGGCAAGGTGCAGGGGGGCGTTTTATCCTGGAAAACCGGCGGGGGGATTGGGAAGTTACAAAAGACTTCAAAAATAATTCCGGTTATGAGTTGCCACAAATTACAGGTACTGAAGGAGCATTTTACGCTTATGTAAAACCGCGCCTCACTTTTGAAGTCTATGATGTTGTCGGGATTTTTGCAGGTTTTGCAGGTTACGGTGGTATAGATTATGATACTCAAAGAACAGGTTCACCCTTAGAGATTTATGCAGGATTTGCTGTTCTTGCTGGTTTTCATGGTTCTGTTTTTGGTATTGAACTCGTTGATTATGAAGAGGAGATCTACAATCATCAAAAACTGTTATATCCAGAACAAGCTCAACCACGGGGTGAAGGAGAGGGAGAAGGGCAACCAACCCAAGATGACGTAGTTCTTGAAGGCCAGGGGGGGCAGTATATTATCAATTACCAAGTTCGTATCTCAAATATTCTTCCTCCAACTCCACCGATGGACAAACGTGCAACTATTACGGCAACAGTCACCACATTGGATGATCCCGAAGTATCAAATGTATGGATCAGTGGTCTTCCGGAGATGATGGTGCCATTAATAAGTAGCGATGGCCGAGTAAAACGCTACGAAAATAGTGGATCAGATATTTTTTATAAAACCAATGGGAATGCTGGAAATTGTGAATCACTCCTTTATATCGCTTTTCAACCACTTACAACAAAACTAGAGTCGATCTGTCTCGACTGGGAATAAAACAATCCATCTAATCAATCACAATCTGTAATCTGTTCTTATCAACTGGTTCTAGAATAACTTCTTGTCCTTTTTTAAGCGAAAGAAATTGAGCTAATGATTTCGGTATGCGTACATCCAGTCCATTGCCTACCTCAGAAATTTTACTACGTGCACGCAAACCCCATAACCCTTGACGTTTTACTTCTGCTTCTATCTTGTCAGAAGCTCCTGATTCAAAGAGTGTTTCTCCGCAATGGTTGCACACAAGAGCTTCAAACACCCCGATATTTTGGCCTAAAAAAATATAAGGAACTTTCTTGGTCTGGTATTTTCCCATATTGCATGCAGTGCATTTCATGGTATTCACCTTATTTTCCTTTCCAATTTTTTGGTCTTCCCAGATGGACGGTAATAATTTTAAATCGGGTATCAGGTAAACGTTCATAGACGACGGTAAAATGTCGATATACTGTTATAAAGTGATTTCCTTCAGGGATTCTGGGTCCCCTGCTTATTGCTTCCGCAATTTCAATCCTTGAGATGCCTTCATCATTTGCTTCGTCCTGTGCATGTTTTGTCATCACAAGATCTTCTTTAGTAGCCATGCAAAGCGCACCTGTATAAACTTGTATATACCAGTTTATATTTAAAGCTTTCTGTTGCAAGAAGCTCTATTTGTCTTAACCCTAAGTACATTTCTTTAAAACACCAATCCCTTATTCCTCTCAAAGAAATCAGTTAATGCTCCTTCTTTGTCTTCTAACTCTTTCAGTTGGCTGAGGGTGACCCATAAATGACGCTCTGCTTCGTGCGGATCCAAACGAATCACTTCGTCATGATCGGTTTTTACCAGAAAGTACAAAATCAATCGTGAGGTTTCTTTATTCTCGCGTATGAGCGGTTGTTCATCTTGGCCAAAGCCGAGAAAGATGGGTTTTTCCACTTTCAATCCTGTTTCTTCGTGGATTTCCCGCACTACGGTGTCTTCAATCTTTTCTCCATGTTCAGTTCTTCCACCAGGAACTCTCCATGTTTTGAAACCCGGGCAGTAGATGATGAGAATTTTGTTGTCAGGCCGTTGAATAAACGCACTGCAAATCACTTGATGGCCTTTGAGGGTTGCGCGTTGCATCCCTCTTTGGAGTTAAAGTTAGTTTAAATAGATTTCGACCCGCTCCTTCTCCGTTCCCTTCCCAACCCGTTTCAATCTCAGCTTTCCTATCTCAGACGTATTCCGCGGGTGCGTTCCGCCACATGGCATCTTCCACTGAGCACACTGCCACCAGAGTAAATCGGGACTTTTTTCATCTCTTGTTCGAACAATAGGATGATGCTCTGCAAGAAATGCATTCAATTTTGTTTCCACATCGTTGAGCTCAGTGAGTGGTTTTGCACTCTCAAAATCAACCCGCGATTTTTCAGGCGTAATATTCGAGCCAAGAATCTTCATGGTTCCAAATTTTTCAGTGATAAAGAAATAAGCAAGATGCACTGCAGAATGGAGTTTCATCAATTTTAATCGCTTCTCTCTGTCTATCTTGATTTCAACCTCATCTCCAACACGAAAAGGAGGTTCTTGTTCAAGTTCATATTCAATATCAATAATATTTTCCCTATCTCCTTGTTTGACAGCTTGAACCACTTTCATTCCACCGATCGTTCCGTCATCAGACTCTTGGCCACCGGAAAACGCATAAAAAATAGTCTGGTCTATTTTGATTTTATTTCCTTCCAGAGACGTCACCTGAGCTTTACACGCTGTCAGATAGGGATCATCCCAAAAGAGTTTCTTTGTCATGGAGTTTTAAAATAAACCCTATTTTATAAAGGTATCCGAGAAGATATTACTCGTGCATCCTTGCCAAGCCTAAAACTTAATAAAGAATAGGCAGTCAAACACACCCATGAATGCAAAATTTGTTTTAATCTGCTTTGTCATCTTTATCATCGGTTTTCCTCTAGGTGCACAGTTCGCAAAATCATCGGTTACGTCTTCTCTTGACGATCTTAAACCTTATGGTCTTCCCACTAATCCTGTGAAAAGTCCTGTTCCGGTTGTCAAAGAAGAATGGTTTCTCACGAATGTCAGTCAGATTATAAAAATCAACAGCCCCGAAGACATCGAAAAAAAAAGAGCAGAGCTCATTCAGTACATTTGGAAAGGCGACTTTCCAAAAGGAAAACCACCCCTCATTCGTAAGAATGTTGAGCTTGGGCAGTATAAAGAGTTTGTGGGAGTCAAAAGTCTTGATATCTACGAATTTAATTGGAAAAGTCTGAAATCCCAAGTGTATCATTTCAAAACCAGAGCAAAATCCCCTAAACCTTACCTTATCATTATTCATATCGGCAACAAGCCCCTTTCACAGTCCTTTCACCTCTTCTTCACCTTTTTCAGTCTACGGGCGGGATTTGATGTTCTTGTTATACCGTCTCCACTCTCAAGTATTGAAGATCAAAATCTTACATATTCATCAGTCCCTGCAATCAACACACCCTCCTTTGGTTATCTGGGTCTTACCGATCAAAATGTGTTCTTTCTTCTTGAAGACAATACCTTTTCTCCTCTTCAGTTGTATCTTGATCCCTTAGCTTTGTCATTAAATCTTATAGATCAACAGTACAACTACACTTCTTACCATCTTGTTGGTTCGTTTGATGGAGCGTGGGAAGCAACCGTCTATCCTGCACTCGATCCCCGCATTAAGACAAGCCACGCAATCTATCCACCTCTTCCTTTCTTTATTGCAACGAACAGTGATAGTACTTCGTTGCGCAACTATGAATATTTCCATCCAGAATTCACTAAACTTGCCAATTACCTTGAACTGTATGTTATGGCTTCTTATGGCAAAGGAAGAAAACACATGCACTTAATTGATCGCTGGAACCCGCACCGATACAATGAAGACGGATATAAAGCGTATGCTGATGAAGTTGCTCGTCGAGTGAAAACCTTAGATGAAGGCGATTTCGAAACCAGAGTTTTTGATAACAAGCAACAAAAAGAATCCTCGGTCCTTGTTCTTGAACAGATTTATTCGGACATAGAAGGAAAAGAAATCAACGTTGGTTGGTAGCCATGATCAAGATATCACTCAAAACCACATTGTTTTTAATCGTCTTTTTCCTACTTGGCAGTCTAGCGGGATATTTTGTTAATCTCATCTTCTTTTCAGTCGAATCTTCCGCAATCGCAACTCCTGAGCTGAATGAAGGAAACCGGAGCAGTTATAACTCTCCATTATCAAATTGGAATCTTACTGATCCTGGCAAGTTGATCACGATCTCAACTCCCCAAGATATCGATGTGAAAAGAAAACAACTGATGCAGTTTATCTGGAAGACCGATCATCTTCCCACAACGCTTCCTGGCAGCATCGAAAAAGATTTTGTTGATTCACGCTATAAAAAAATGAAGTATCTCAAGAGCATTGACAAGATAACGACGCGCATGGAGTTCGGCTTAAAATCAATCGCTTATCATTTCAAATCTTCAAAACAAAACAAAAACAAGCTTGTTATTTATCATGGTGAACATTCGGGAGATTTTATTTATGCGTATGCACTCATAGAATCATTCCTCAAAGAAGGGTATGATGTGCTGGCGTTTGCTATACCTCTTCTTGGTTTAAACAGCGAGCCTATTGGAGATACGGGAAGATTTGGAAACATTGTTGATATTCCTGTCTATGGCATCCTTACACTGGCAGACCATAATACCTTCTTTTTTGTTGATAATTCCACCTTTACGTCCATAAAATTTTATGTGCATCCGATTGCCGTAGCTCTGAATTATATTGAACAACAGTATGATTATGAGTCTATTGTTATGACTGGTTATTCGGGCGGTGGATGGACAACCACCTTGTACACAGCCCTTGATCCAAGAATACAAAAGAGTTATCCCGCAGCAAGTTCTCAACCCTTCTATCTTATATCCAACGATTATGATTTGTATATGGGTGGTGATTATGAAACATTCAATCCTGAGTTATATCGTATTGCAGACTATCTTGATCTGTATATTATGGGCTCCTCGGGTGAAAACAGGAACCAAATCCAGATCCTCAACCTGTATGATCCCTGTTGTTTTGCCGGTGTTGGCTACAAAACCTATGAAGACGTGGTAAGCGACAGGGTGAAAAGTCTTGGCAACGGAAGTTTTAGCGTATTCTCTGATGATAGCCATTATGAGCATAAAATATCTGATGTTGCCTTTGAGGTTATTCTAGAAGATATGGAACGTAATTAAACGCAACTGACTTATTCTTTATACGTTGTACCACTGGTCACTGGACATTTGTGCGCGCCAGGTTTATATAGGGGGAATCACAAGATTTAAGTGATGATTGAAGTCTCTATTCACAAAGGCGACTTAACCTACTACCTTTGTGCTGAACACGATGCAGTACAAGAAGGAACAGAAGCAAAAGAAGTAAAAGAGGCGTCTTCCATGGGGCAGGAACAGATAGCACCGCAAGAAGAACCACAAGAAGAATTAGCATCAATCTCCCAACTTATACTTCAACCACCCTCACCCGAACTTTCTCTGAAAAATTTTGAACCGAGACTCTACCAACAAACGATTCTTGCTACTGCCACCCAGAAAAACACACTCGTTGTCCTTCCTACCGGTCTTGGAAAGACGAGTATTGCCCTGATGCTTGCTCTTCATCGTTTAAAGCAACTTCCGAATCAGAAAATTCTCTTTCTTGCACCCACCAAGCCCTTAGTAGATCAGCATCAGCAATCCTTTCTGCACTACAGCACATTGGATCCGAAAAAACTTGCAGTTTTTACCGGCCATGTTCCCCCTCAAAAACGGGCAGAGCTCTGGAAGCAAGCGCAGGTGGTCTTCAGCACTCCGCAAGGGCTTGAAAATGATCTGATCAATGGCAGCATCAATCCCCAAGAGATCTCTCTTTTAATTTTTGATGAGGCCCATCGTGCAACAGGAGACTATGCCTACACCTTCATTGCAAAACAGTATCTCAAAAAGGCAACGTATCCTAAAATATTGGGTCTTACTGCATCTCCCGGAAGTGATATGGAAAAAATCATGGAAATTTTTGAAAATTTGGGGATTGAAGATCTTGAAATTCGAACCCATAACGATCCTGATGTCCGACCGTACATCCAGCCGATTCACGTCAAATGGGTTGATGTCTTCCTGCCTGATGAATTCAAAGCAATTCAACTCCTGCTCAAACGCTGTTATCTCAACAAACTGCAGGAAATAGCAGCCTGCGGGTATCTCAACAAAGAGCATCTTGCTACTCTTTCAAAAACAGAACTCCTGAGACTGCAAGGAGATCTTCATCGGGAAATTGGCCAAGGCAACAAAGATTTTACGGTGCTCAAAAGCATTTCGCTCACAGCAGAAGCTTTCAAGGTTCAGCATGGTCTTGAACTCTTGGAAACCCAGGGTCTCACTGCACTGAATCTCTACCTTAACGGATTGCAGGAGCAGGCAGTGAGTTCAAAAGTTAAGGCTGTCAAAAATCTTGTTGTTGACGAGTATTTTAAAACGGCATATGCAAAAACACAGGCCCTCGTGCAAACCGGAGTTGAGCATCCCAAAATCCCTAAACTCAAAGAACTCCTCACAAAAGCATTGACTGATACGACTGCAAAAACTAAGAAGATCATCATTTTTAATCAATATCGTGACATGGCAGCGAAGATTGTTGAGGAAATCAATACCTTGGGTCATGTTTCTGCGCGATTGTTTGTCGGTCAGGCTAAAAAACGAGGTCAAGGTCTTTCACAGAAAAAACAAAAGGCTATGCTTGACGAGTTCAGAAACCATGATTTTAATGTGCTTGTCGCAACCAGTGTTGCAGAAGAAGGGTTGGATATCCCCCACGTTGACCTCGTTATTTTTTACGAGCCGATTCCTTCTGAAATTCGTCACATTCAACGGAGGGGGAGGACAGGAAGATTGGAAAAAGGTGCTGTTCTTATTTTGATGGCTAAAGGAACACGGGATGAGGCATATCGTTGGAGCGCCTACAATAAGGAAAAGCGCATGTACCGCCACCTTGACGAGCTCAAGAAAAAGTTTATGCTTTTGACAAAAAAACAGGACGTTCATGCAAATTACCTGAATTCTGCAGATCATACGCTCCAGGGGGATCGTTCCTGCAGTCAATCATGCAGTCAATCATCAAGTGGGAAGATTGCTCCGGATATTCCCATCATGATTCTTGCTGATGACCGTGAAAAAGGCTCAGGCATTGTTAAGGAGCTGTTTGATGTCGGAGCGAGCGTGCGCTTAAAGCGTCTTGCACTGGGAGATTACATGCTCAGTTCTCAATGTGTTGTTGAGCTGAAGACCGTTCCTGACTTTGTTGATTCGATCATTGACGGCAGAATCCTTTCACAGGCAAGAGAGCTCAAGGAGAAGTTCGAACATCCGATTCTTATAATGCAGGGAGATGAAGATCTCTACAGCCAGCGTAAGATCCACCCCAATGCGATCCGTGGTGTTCTTGCAACCTTGACTGTTACCTTTGGTTTGAGCGTGTTATATACTAAAAATGCAAAGGATACTGCAAGCCTCTTAGCGATTATTGCAAAGCGGGAACAGCAGGAGCCGGGAAATGAGTTTGCATACCACACTGTGAAACCCTTGACCCTCAAGGAGCGTCAAGAATTTTTGGTTTCTGCATTGCCGGGTATTGGTTCTGCTTTAAGCAAACCCTTGCTTGAACACTTTGGAAGCATCAAAAATTTAATGAATGCTGATCTTGCTGAACTGCAGAAGGTTGAAAAGATTGGAGAAAAGAAAGCACGCAAGATTCAGCAGCTTTTGCAGGCGCACTATGCCTCATCGGGGTGATTTATATGCCAATACGCATTGCCTTGTTTACTAACATTAACATCAAACAGCTTGAAAACGAAGTCAACAGCTTTCTTGTGCAAAAACAAGTCCTTGATGTCAAGTTTTCAGACCGTGCAGATGCTGATGGGCTTGCAGTGATGGTTATTTATGAAGCGTAATTTCCGAAGCATCATCTTTTTATAGGGGATTTGCGTTCATACTGCTAACAACTCTATCGTTGAGGTGAATCTATGACAAGACTACCCAAAGCAGGCTATGGTCCAAAAAAGTCCGCACAGCAAAAACAAGTGGAAGAAGGTTTCTTACCTCCCCCCCTTGAGGCAAAGTCAGGGACCTTGGTGGGAAATGTTGTTCGGCGTGGGCGTGGCAACGCACGGGGCAGGAAGAAAGCAAAAAAAAGATAATTTTTTACTTTTTTATATTATCATTTTCTCCTTCCACTCTTCTCTCTCTCTCTCTTCAAAATTTCATGCTTCTTAATCGCTTCGCTCGTTCAGTGTGCGGAGGATGGGTGCTGAATAATGCCATCATCCCCTGTGCGCTAAACGGATTCAAAATAAATAAACTCGAAGTTTGTGCATTTCCAAAACCAAGCGGATGATGCTTCACGCTTGCATGTAATTTTTCTAAGGCTTTTGCAAGATGCTCCCCATTCTTGATGGTTTTTGCTCCTGTTTCATCTGCAAGATACTCCCGCGATCGTGAAATCGCAAGCTGAATCAGTGTTGCGGTGAGCGGAGCAACAATAGCAAGTACGATAAGCTCAAGTACATTTCCTCGTCCTTCTTGGTTTCCTCCTCTTCCACCAAGGCCTCCAAAGAGTGCAGCCCATCGCGCCATAAATGCAACATAGCCAATCACTGCTGCAATCGTTGCTGCAATAGTCGTAACAAGAATATCTCTATTTTTGACGTGAGAAATTTCATGTGCTAATACTCCCCTGAGTTCTTCTTTGGTCAGAAGTTTTAAAATTCCTTCCGTGCAGGCAACGGCTGCATGTTTCGGTGATCGTCCTGTTGCAAACGCATTAGCTTGTTCAGTAGGAATAATATACAATTTCGGTTTGGGAAGCTGTGCAGTGTGGCAGAGTTCTTCCACGATTTTGTGAAGGTGAGGGTATTGCTGTGGTGTTGCGGGAACTGCTTTATACATCATCAATACGATTTTATCACTGAACCAGTAGCTTCCTACGTTCATAACTAGGGCTAAGACTAAACCGATCGTCAGTCCTTGGAATCCCCCTACCAATTGCCCTATCAAAAGGAGGAGTCCGCTGAGGATTCCGAGTAAGAGTCCTGTTTTGAGTTGGTTGAACATAACCAAGCGTAAACACCCACCCCTTTTTATTTCTTATCCTTTTCATCAGCACAAACAATATATAATCTCAAAATATCCTCAAACTATGGACCTGGATTTTCTCAAACTCTACAGAAACAAAACAGTTCAAAAAGAACTTGTTCGTACGTCTCAACATAAGGAAGTTGCAGTCAAATTGGGAGAACAAGGGTTTGGAAAACGGCCGGATGTGCTCTTGAACGCAGGTGATGTGGTTGCTTTTGCAAAGCAAGGGGTAACCTCATTTCACGTTTCCGAAGAATTATGGAGCAACCCGCTCAATCTCGTTACCGGCATGAAAAAACACGAAATGGAGGCGCTTCGTGTCGGATGGGATCTTATTCTCGATGTGGACTGTCCGTTTTGGATCCTTTCTAAAATCACCACGTGGCTCCTTGTAAAAAGTCTGCGAGAACATGGCATCACCGGCGTAACCGTGAAATTTTCCGGCAACAAGGGCTTTCATATTGCTGTTCCGTATGAATCCTTTCCGCAAACTATTGATGACAAGGAATTGCGGAATCTTTTTCCTGATGCTCCGCGGGCGATCGCAGGATATCTCTTGCATTACATTGGAGACAAGCATATTATTGTGCGCAATAACCGCGTTTACTTTGGAAGCACATTTTTTATCCCTTTTGAACGTCTGAAGGCAAAAACAGGAAAAACCGAAGAAGAGCTTGTCCAAAAATTCTGTACGTCCTGCAAAAAAGAATTGAAATCTGTAGAACTAAAAAAGAAAAAAATAGATTTTCAATGTGCTTCATGCGGAAATTTTCTTACAGTCGAAGAAGATAAAAATCAAGAACGTTTTCCGCAAAAATTCCAGCAATGCCCAAAATGTCAAAAACTGATGGAGCGCATGGAATATGATATTACCTTATGTGCCTGTGGTTCCAACGATTATTACACCACCTTTCGTTACCAGTCCATCATTGAGGTTGATACCATCTTAATCTCACATCGTCATCTCTATCGCGGCCTGTACTCTGCGCATGAAAAGTCGGGTTTGGTTTCCATTTCCATTGATCCTCGGAGGATTCTTTCGTTTAAAAAAAAACAGGCAACCCTCGAAAATCTCCCTTTTGTTCTTGCACAATCATTTCCTTTTCTTGACAGGAAATGCGCTGTTCCTGGCGAAGCCGAGAAGCTGCTGCGTCTTGCATTCGAGTTCTCCAGCGAAAGGGAGCGTGATGCACGGGGGGGCAAAGCCAAAGAAGTTTCTGAAGAATTCGAGCAGTTTCAGCAGGCAGTTCCGGTTGAATTATTCCCTCCCTGCATGCACAATATCCTTGCTGGAATGAAGGATGGAAAGAAAAGAGCGATGTTCGTGTTCACAAATTTTTTGACGTCGGTTGGATGGACTCCTGATGCAATCGAAGAACTGTTGTTGAAATGGAATCAGAAAAATCCCGAACCTCTTCGAGAAAACTTGATTCAAGGTCATGTACGCTATCTGCGGCAGAAGCGATCCTCACAGCAGACCCAGCGAACTCCTCCACCCAGTTGTGATAATAAAATGTATTATATCGATATGGGCATCTGCACCCCTGATCATTTGTGCAAGACAATCAGGAATCCTCTCCAATATGTGAGAAAGAAGTTGAGATTCCTTCAGCAACAGAGAACGAGTAAACCTGGATCTGACAAAGGGGGCAATAAAGAAAACAATAAGCGGATCCTTTCTGACGGCCAGAAACAGCGGATGCAGGAAGCAAAGAAGAAGTATAGAGAGTTTAGAGAGCAGATGAAGGGGAAGAAAGAGCATAAAGAAAAAGACAAACTTTAAGAGGAATATTGATTCTCACCATTCTATTACGGGGCTGTAGTGTAGCTTGGTATCATTCTACCTTGGGGTTCGCACCTCAACCCTGGAGTTCCGGGGAACGAGGATACCAAACTGGTAGCGACGGGAGTTCAAATCTTCCCAGCCCCATTTTTTATTTCACCGTCCCTGCCATCCTTATTTTCCCGCTCTTCTCTTTGCGGGGTTGTGGTCTAGCCTGGTAAGATTGGGTCTTCGGGGGACCTAGACCTGAGTTCGAATCTCAGCAACCCCATGTTCAGTTCGGAGGACTTCACGAAGTGAATGTCCTCCTAGGTTCTTTTGATCAAACTTTTAGGTAAAAGTTTGGTGGGAATGTTACCTCAGCAACCCCCTGAATCTCTAACAATCCGGCAGCCATTTTGTTCAGGCGAAACTCCCCATCCAAACACCACAATCTTTATAAAGCGGTTCAAAATCCGTTAAATCTATCAAACCTTGTGTTTAAACGCGTTATTGATGTTTAAATACGTTTAAAAAAGAAAACGAGCCTGAAGACAAGCGTCTTTCAGTACAGTTGTAGGTTAAAAACTATTTCTGGAACTGGAGCTAAGCTAAATAAGCTTATCTTGCTTTAATAAGCTCTTAATAGGTTGGGCTGTCTTCGTTTAGGCGTTTTCTGTAATGCTAGGAAAAGACAATGGGACGAGAACGAAATCCAAGACATGGGTCGATGAGTGTTTGGCCTAGAAAGCGGGCTCGACGCATGCATGCACGTATCCGTTCCTGGCTCAGTATCAAAGACGCAAAACCCGTTGGCTTTGCAGGCTACAAAGTGGGCATGACCCACCTCATTGCAACCGACAACCGCCAGTTTTCTAAAACCAAGGGTCAAAATGTTTTCATGCCGGTAACCATTCTCGAATGTCCGCCCCTCAGAGTCATTGGCGTTCATGTATATCAACAAGACGCCTACGGTGTTCATCTTTCTTCTTCGGTTGTTGCCCCGGGTTCAAAATTCCTTTCTCGTTCGATTCCTGCTCCTAAAAAAGATACCAGTGGAAATCTTGCAAATCTCAATCTCAACACAGGAAACTACATCAAAATTCGATTAGTGGTGCAGACACAGCCTGATCTTGTAGGCTTTGGAAAGAAAAAACCTGAAGTTTTTGAATTGGGATTGGGCGGAAATCTCAATGATCAGCTCAATTTTGCAAAACAGCATCTTGGAAAAGAATTAACTGTCAATCAAATTTTTTCTGAAGGCCAGCAGCTCGATGTGCATGCAATTACCAAAGGAAAAGGTTTTCAAGGACCCGTCAAGCGATTTGGTGTTACACTAAGAAGCCATAAATCAGAAAAAACAAAACGAGGTCCTGCAGCCATGGGCGGCTGGCGCGGGCAAGGACATACCCATTATCGTATTGCAAAAGCAGGCCAGATGGGGTATCATCAGCGTCTTGACATGAATAAAGTGCTTCTGCGCATTGACGCAAATCCTCAAAATATCAATGCAAAAGGGGGTTTTAAACATTACGGTGTTGTCAAAAATCCTTATGTTCTTCTCAAAGGCTCATTACCCGGTCCTGCAAAGCGTTTGATTAAATTGACCATTGCCGGCCGTCCTGCAAAAAATATTCCTGCACAAGCTCCTGCTATCAGCTATGTTTCAACAACGTCACATCAAGGAAAAACATGAACAAGTAAAAACATGAAAAGAATATAACCCCATATGAAAACAAAAATATGAAAACGAACCTCTCATGAAAACCGATCTCAAACTCAATGTCCTCAGTGTTGGTAACACCAGCACAGGAAGCAGAAGCTTGCCGAGTCAGTTTGCTGAACCTATTCGTCCTGATCTTGTCAAACGCGCAGTTGAAGCAATCCAAGGAAATACCCGGCAGCAGCATGGCTCCAAAAAAGAAGCAGGCCAGCGCCACTCAGCAAAACTTTCACGAAGACGAAGAGATTACAAAACTTCGTACGGCCACGGTATCTCCCGTGTTCCAAGAAAAATTCTTACGAAACGCGGAACCCACTTCTCTTGGGTTGGTGCAGTTGCTCCCGGATGCGTCGGTGGAAGACGGGCACATCCTCCTAAACCCATTAAAATATGGGCTAAAAAAATTAATGATACTGAACGCAGAAAAGCAATTCGTTCTGCACTCGCAGCTACTCTTGTTAAAACCCTTGTTGCTCAGCGTGGCCATCATGTTCCTCCCCAATATCCTTTCCTGCTCGAAAATAAATTTGAAGCGATTGCAAAAACCCGAGATGTCATCGAAGCGCTCGAAAAGCTGGGCTTCAACGACGAGCTCAACCGCTCCTCAGAAAAAATTCTACATGCAGGCCGTGCACGAAGACGAGGACGCGGCACCCGAAGAAAAAAAGGACCCTTATTTGTTGTTTCAAATACCTGTTCACTCATCCACGCCGTGCAAAATATTCCCGGTGTTGATGTTGTTCCGGTGCACCAATTGAATGTATCTTTGCTTGCACCCGGAGCGCATATCGGTCGTCTTACCTTATTCACTGAAGGTGCTATTGAACGCCTCGAAAAAGAAAAACTCTTCATGCAAGAGTACAAAAACCTGCATCCACCTGTGCCCCCTGCGCCACAATCCCCCGCGTCGCACTCAAAATTACAAAACCCATCCAACACCCAAAAACAGTCGCAACCCACTCAACAAAAAACTCAACAACCTTCAGCACTTCAACCTCAGAAAAAAGTATCGCCAACAAAAGCGCCATCAACAAAATCAAAACCCGCATCGCAAATGACGCTTACCCAATTAACAAAATAAAAACAAACAAAATAAAAAATCAAGAACGACCATGGAAACAAAAACAAATATTACACCAAGCATCATCAAATACCCCATCTCATCAGAAAAATGCATTCGTCTGATGGAATCAGAGAATAAACTCTTGTTTGTTGTAGATAAACAGGCAAGCAAACAGGATATCAAAAAAGCTATTGAAGAAACCTTCAAAGTCAAAGTTACAAGCGTAAACACATATATCTTCGATTCAAAAAAGCGGGCGTATGTTCAATTTTCAAAAGAATATCCTGCTATCGATGTTGCAACACAACTCGGGTTAATGTAAACGTAAGAACCTAAGAAAGAACAAACCTCAAGAAAGAATATGCAGATTCGGTGAACTCACATGGGAAAAAATCTTGTTCAACAAGCGCGTGGTCATGGCGGGCCCACCTATCGTGCTCCGTCCTTTCGCTACGCTGGAAAGATCTCCCATAGAACCTGGTCTGCTCAGAATATCAAAGGAAATGTTATTGACCTGCTCAAATGCCCAGGTCATTCAGCACCCTTAATGGTTATTGAATACGAAGACGGCGATCGAAACTTAACCGTTGCACCAGAAGGAATTCGTGTAGGCGATGAAGTGGTTGCAGGTCCTACAGCACCTATTGGCTTAGGAAACACGGTTCAACTTCAAAACCTTCCTGAAGGTGCTTTAGTGCACAATCTTGAAGCATCCCCTGGGGATGGGGGAAAGTTTGTCCGCACCTCAGGCGGTGCAGGGCGTATTGTAACAAAAATGACGGATAAAATCATTGTGAAAATGCCTTCATTAAAAAACCGTGAATTTCATCCTGCATGCAGGGCTTCACTGGGTATTATTGGCGGAAGTGGACGAACCGAAAAGCCATTCATGCGTGCAGGAACGAAACACTTCCATATGAAAGCGAAGAACAAACTCTGGCCAAAGACCTCTGGTGGTGCACAAAACGCTGTCGATCACCCATTCGGAAACAAGCGTACACAGCGTAAGTCCAAGGCAAGACCTGCTCCTCGCAATGCTCCTCCGGGCCGTAAGGTAGGTATGATTCGACCTCCGAGATCAGGAAGAAAACGGTAGAAAAAAATAGAAAACAAGAAACGACCAAAGCATAACTACGAAAAAACAACAAAACAACAAAACAACAAAGAAACAAACAAAACGTTGATGACTCATGGCAAAAAAAGAATTTATGTACCACGGAAAAACACTTGATGAAATCAAGCGTTTGAATCTCACTGAGTTTGCTCAATTGATTCCTGCACGCCAGCGACGCTCACTCAAAAAAGGCCTTACTCACTCGCAGAAAGTATTGCTTGAAAGCATCAAAAAAGACAAGAAAAAACTGAGAACACAGTCGCGAGATATGGTCATTGTTCCTGCGATGCTTGACAAGACCATTGAACTGCACTCGGGAAATGAGTGGAAGCGACTTTTGATCACACCTTATATGCTTGGCCATTACCTTGGCGAATTTGCACTGACACGAAGACGTGTTGCGCACAACGCACCAGGTATTGGTGCTACGCGATCCAGTTCGAACTTGTCGGTGAAATAGAGCGGTGAAATAAACAACCCCAAGGGAATAAACCAATCAACCATGGAACAACACTACAGCTTTGAAGGATACGAAAAAGCCAATATGGCTCGTGCTTGCGGCAGAGATCTTCCTATCTCTATGAAGCACGCGATGGAACTCTGCAGTATGCTCAAGAACAAACGCTTGAGCGATGCTAAAAAAATCCTTGAGCGTGTTGTCAAGTTTAAACAAGCTGTCCCTTTCAAACGCTTTACGAATGGGCTTGGTCATAAACCAGGCATGTGCGCAGGAGCCTACCCTATCAAAGCAAGCACCATGATCCTCGAACTTTTGAACAGTGTCGAATCGAATGCTCAGCAAAAAGGTCTGCACACCGGTGATCTTTCCATTATTCACTTCCGTGCTCAGAAAGGTTCACGAACCATGCACCCTTCCCGCTTTCGAGGAAGAAGAATGAAGGTGACACATGTTGAAGTGGTTGTTCGTGAAGTTGCAGCAAGTGAAAAGAAAACTGAAGGAAAGAAAGAAACAAAGAAGGTTAAAAGACAAGAAACCAAAGCAACAGTGGCGCCTCAAACAACACCATCCATACCTCACGTACCCCCTTCCCAATCTCCCACTCACAGCCCACAACCTAAAAGAGGACCGCAATGATTGAACGAAAAATTATTTCACAAAAACTGAAGGAATTTCAGATTCAAGATTATATCTCTTCCACGCTGAAGAATAGCGGCCAGAGCCACACGAAGCTCCTCCATACTCCGCTTGGAGAAAAAATTGTCGTGTACACCTCGCGCCCCGGCATTATTGTGGGAAGAAAAGGACAGCATATCAAAAAATTGACCTCCGCGATCAAAAAACGTTTTGAACTTGAAAATCCCCAGCTGGAGATTGCCGAAGTTGAAAATGTCAACCTCAATGCAAAAATTGTTGCTGAGCGTATTGCTCAATCCTTTGAGCGCTATGGCTCTCAACGTTTTAAGGGCATTGTCCATCGTGTCATGCAGGATAGTATCACCGCAAAAGCAATGGGTATCGAAGTGACCATTTCAGGAAAAGTTCCCAGTGCACGTGCAAAAGCATGGCGATTTTACCTCGGCTACCTCAAAAAATGCGGAGATATTGCACTCACCGGAGTGGATAGGGGATTTGCCACTGCAAAACTCAAATCAGGAATTATCGGCATCAAAGTAAGAATCATGCCACTCACAACAAAACTTCCGGATGATATTCATGTTGCAACGGCCTCAGAACTCGAACTACTCACTCAAGAACTTAAAGAAGTAAAGTCAGGAGTTCCGGGAAGTCATTCCGAAAGCCAAGAGACTGCAGGAAACGAAGAAGGTAAAAAAGAAGAGAAAACGGCAAAAAAACCCCGCAAACGTGCTTCAAAGAAAAAAGAGTCTCCAGAACCGCAGGGCGTTCAGGCGTCTCAAGCACAACCTCAAACACCCTCTCCAACGCTTGCAGCGCAGGATGTTGAACTCGAAGAAACACCGGATGAAAATTGATCTTTCGCAAACTTCAACTCACACACATCAAGGGATACACATGACCAAAGCATTCAAAGAATTACAAGGGATGAATCAAGGCGACCTTGCAGGAAAACTGCAGGAAGTCAAGAAGGAAACCATCAAGCTCAAAGCTCAGGTAGCCATCGGCACGGTTCCTAAAAATTCCCTGCAAATCCGCAATCATAGGCGGACGATTGCTCGGATCTTGACGCTTTTGAATCGTCAGAAACCTCCTGTTCAAAAAACAGAACAAAAATCAACAGAACAAAAACAAACAGAACAAAAGCAAAAACCAAAACTGACAACCTATCAATTACCAAAAAAACAGAAAGGTCAATAGGAGGATAACAACGTATGGGTACTATTTGCACGGTTTGCGGACTCCCCCAGGAACTTTGTGTATGCGAGTCCCTTGCTAAAGAAAGTCAGCGCATTACCGTTGAAGTGGAAAAACGAAAATTCCAAAAAGTATACACTATCATCAGTGGCATTGACTTAAAACAGCTTGACACCAGACAACTGCTCAAAAACCTCAAAAATAAATTTGCGTGCGGGGGAACGATCAAGAACGGCCATATTGAACTTCAAGGCGACCACAAATTCAAGGCAAAACAAGTGCTTACCGAACTGGGTTTTCCCAACGAGACGATTGATATAAGATAAAAATGGATAATAAGGATGTTAAAGAAGGATGTGAATCACATGACCTCAACAAAACAAGTAGGGACCGCAGGAACTATTGCTCCTGGCGTAAGAAATACCGGCTTAGCAGTAGCTCTGCCTTCACAATCTTGCAACGATCATCGATGTCCTTTCCATGGCTCGCTTACCGTACGAAAACGAAACTTTATTGGCACTGTTTTATCAGCAAAAGCACAAAAATCTGCAACCGTTGGTTGGGAGCGAAGATATTATATCCCTAAATATGAGCGTTATGAAAAACGAAAAACAAAACTGCAGGTTCATAATCCTCCCTGCCTGGATGTCAAGCAAGGAGAAATTGTGAAAATTGTAGAAACACGGCCCCTCAGCAAAACCAAAAACTTTGTCGTGATCGAAAAATTGGGTGTTGAGAAGAAAGTGCGGGGAGAAGACGTTACCTTGAAAGAAGAAAAAGCGGAAAAATCCCCTGAACCAGGGTCTGCTGGATCTGCGGGTGCAGGATCTCCTGCTCAAAAATCTGCATCCAAAACAAAAGACAGCAAAGAGAAAGGGGGGCAAACTGTCAAGGCACCAAAGAAAAACAAATTTGATACGGTAAAGTCGGATAACACAAATTCCGATACTGTATAATCCTCGTATCATAGTATAACCCAAGGTGAATATGTATGCAATCCCAAAAAGCATTTGTCACACGCGCACTTAACGTTGGAGCCTATTTGGAAACCTGTGACAACTCGGGAGCAAAGATTGTCAAGCTCTTTAGTGTCAAAGGATCAAAAACGGTTAAGGGAAGAATTGCAGCAGCAGGTGTAGGAGACCTTGTTCAAGTTTCAGTCAAGAAAGGAAAACCTGATGTGCGAAAAAAGGTTATGTTCGGTGTTATTGTAAGGCAAAAAAAAGAATACCGAAGACCTGACGGCATGCGCATTAAATTTCAAGACAACTCCATTGTCATCCTGAAAGATGATAAAGGAAACCCCAAAGGAACGATTTTCAAAGGTCCTATTGCAAAGGAAGCATGTGATCGCTGGCCTCCTATTGCTAAAATTGCAAGCATCATCGTATAATTATTATGAGTAACCCTCAACAGAAATAAACGGAGTTTACCAAAACATGAAAACCTGGTCATCGCATTGGAAATCAAGTACGCAACCGCGGAAGCAGAGAAAATATGCGTACACTGCACCTCTACATATTCGGAGGAGATTCCTCTCTGCAACGCTTTCCAAATCTCTGAGAAAACAGTATAACCTTCGCTCGCTTCCGGTGCGCAAGGGCGACAAGGCAAAAGTTATGCGCGGGCAGTTCAGAGGAAAAGATGCTGAGATTGTTCGTGTTGACAGTACAAGGACCCGTGTTTTCCTCAATGGTTTAGAAGTTGCAAAACGCGACGGCTCAAAGAAGCTGGTTCCAGTGCATCCTTCCAACCTCATGCTCACTTCGCTGGAAACAAGCGACAAACGCCGGTTTGAGACCAAAAAGTAATAGCAAAAGCAACATAAAAAATAATATAAAAAAATATCATCAACAAACAAAAAAACAACATAAAAAATAAAAACGTGAAACACATGGGAAAAAATCACTTGAAACGCATTGCAATGCCAAAAACCTGGCACTTGCCAAGAAAGGAAACCATTTTTCTCGCTCGACCTAATCCCGGTTCTGCTATTCTGGCATTTTCTATGCCCCTTTCGTTGGTTATGAAAGAACTGATTAAATGCGTAAAAACAACAAAAGAAGTCAAGAGCATCCTCAAAACAAAAGGCGTCTTTGTTGACGAACGAAGACGATGGGATGATAAATACAATGTGGGTTTGATGGATACGATTGCTTTGCCAACAAGCAACGAATACTATCGTCTGCTCCTCAATACCAACGGAAAGCTTGACATTGCACCTATTTCCAAAGATGAAGCAAGCATGAAATTAGTTAAAATCGTTGGAAAAACAATTCTCAACAAAGATCACGTTCAAATAAATCTTTCCAGTGGCCGCAACCTTATTGTAAAAATAGGGGAGAAGGGCGCAGGTGCATACAACGTCCATGACACACTCATGCTTTCACTTCCTGGTCAGCAGATTAAACAGCACCTTAAATTTGAAGCAGGTTGTTTAGTGTATCTTACGGGTGGAAAGCACACCGGAAAGGTTGGAAAACTCGTAGGAGTCAACAACGACAAGACCATCTCACTCGAAACACCGCAGGGAATCTATAAAACCGAAAAGTATTATGCTTTTGTTATTGGCAAAGAAAAGTCAGTTATTACCTTACCTCAGTAAACTATCTGAAAACGACCATGGAACAAAACCAAGAAAACAAAATGAGGCAAATCCGCATTGAGAAACTTACCCTCAATGTTGGCGCAGGGAAAGATGCTGTAAAGTTAAAAAAAGGCATCAAGCTCCTTAAAAATATTACCGGAGTAGATCCTCTTACTACTTTCACTCAAAAAAGAATTCCTGCGTGGGGTCTTCGTCCTGGTCTTCCTATCGGATGCAAGATCACCCTGCGAAAAACCAAGGCAACACAGCTCCTGCCGAGACTGCTTGATGCAAAATCACTCCAGCTAAAAAAAGACAACTTTGACAGCTGTGGAAATGTGTCCTTTGGCATTCACGAATACATTGATATTCCCGGTGTCGGCTATGACCCTGAAATTGGCGTCTTGGGGCTTCAAGTTTGCCTCACACTCGCAAGACCGGGCTACCGCGTCAAATTCCGACGCTTGCGCAAGTCATTTATCAATCCTAAACATATCATTAAACAAGACGAGGCAATTTCATTTATGGGATCTGCTTTCCGCGTCAAGGTTGGTGAAGAAGAATGATCGGTGAAGAAAAATGAGCTACAGTGACTATCGCAAAGTTTTCAAGCAATTGAAGAACAAGATCAATAAACTCAATAAATACAAAAAGCACAACGCTCCCAAAGAGCGATCCTGCGGTATCTCGCGCAAGCGATGCAGGCAGTGCGGAAGAATCCGGGCGCATATCAGCAAATACGGACTTGATTTGTGCAGGCAGTGCTTCCGCGATGTTGCAGTAAAATTAGGATTCAAAAAATATAACTAAAAAACTATCATTAAAAAATATGATAAACTATGATTAAAAGGTGCAAACATGTCCATGAATGATCCAATTGCAAGCGCATTGTCCCTGATGCTCAATGCAGAGAAGGGAGGACAGCGTGACTGTTTATTGAAGCCACGATCCCGCTTGCTGAAACAGCTCCTTACCCTGTTGCAACACCATGGTTATGTGCAGGATATTGCCGAAGTTGCAGACGGAAAAGGGGGATATTTGAAAGTGAAACTTTCCGGCACCATCAACAAATGCGGGGTTATTAAACCTCGATTTTCCGTTGGAATACCTGATTATGAAAAATTTGAACGCAGGTATCTGCCCGCCAAAGACTTTGGCATCCTCATCGTTTCCACCTCAAAAGGAATCATGGCGCATACTGAAGCTAAAGCACAAAACTTAGGAGGACGATTATTGGTGTATTGTTATTAAGAACAGTCTTCCACGGTGACACTCATGCGACTTCAACTGTTAAAAAAAGAAATCAATGTGCCTCAAGGGGCAACCGTTGCGCTAGTTGGACAACTCCTTTCCGCCAAGGGTCCGAAAGGCGAAGTCAAACGCCAGTTTGAGGCGCCGGGCGTCAGTATTGAAAAAATCGACTCAAAAATTATAGTCTCTGTCAAAAACGCAACCAAAAAAGATAAGACTACGGTTGGCTCTGTCACCGCACACATCAAAAACATTATACAGGGTGTTACTCAAGGATTTACCTACAAACTCAAAATTTGCTCCGGTCACTTCCCCATGAATGTTAGTGTTGTCGGGAAACAAATCATTATTAAAAACTTCCTGGGGGAAAAATTCCCTCGCATTGCAGATTTTCCTCCTAACGTAACTGTGAAAGTTGTTGGCCAGGAAATCCTTGTCGAATCTCCTGATAAAGAAATTGCAGGATGCTCTGCCGCGATCATTGAAATCCTGACGCATGTTAAAGGAAGAGACCGAAGAATCTTCCAGGACGGCATTTTCATTATCCAAAAAGATCAAAAAGTGATTGCATAGCCATGATGCCAAAAATGATACCACAAACTCAACATCACAACGCTCCCCGAGAGCACGCACAACATGTGCAACACGCGCGAAATCCGGCGCTCGCATCGTTATTGGAAATACGAAAACATAAGAATAAACGCAAACCAAACTTTACTCGGCAGGATGTTCCTAAAAAAGCACGATTAGATGCTGTTTGGAGAAAACCCAAAGGTCTGCAGTCCAAGATGCGGAAGCATCTTCGCGGAAGAAAGCGATCTCCCAGTCCTGGATTTGGATCCCCGCGTATGGTGCGCGGATTATCACCCCAAGGATATCGGCCTGTTGTTGTTTTCACTCCTGAAATGCTTTCAAAAATCAATCCTCAAACTGAGGGGGTCCTTATTGCAGGATCGGTCGGACAAAAAAAACGAGCAGTTATCGTCAAGAAGACTCTTGAACTCAAACTGCCTCTGTTGAATATCAAAGATGCTCAAGGATTTTTAAAATCTGTCGAATCTGAACTTGTCGACCGCAAGAAAACCAAGAAAGAAAAGAAACAAGTCAAAGAAAAGAAAAAAGAAGAGCTTGAAAAGAAGATCGAAAAAGAAAAAGCAAAAGAGCAAAAAGAGAAGAAAGAAGGGAAAGAAGATAAGGGAAAAGAAAAAGGGAAAGAAGAAAAGTCAGAACCAACAGAAGAAGAAAGAAAAGAGCAAGAACGACGAGAACAAGAACAACTGCTTATTCATGGGCAATAAAGGGCAGTAATAAAACGATGAAACTCAGGTGACTTATGCAATTTACGGTTCAACGACGATTGGCTGCATCAGTGTTCGGATGCTCCCCAGACAAAATCTGGTTTGATGCATCGCAGCTTGAAAAAATCAAAGAAGCAATTACCCGTGCAGACATTCGCAGCCTTATCAATAACGGAACGATTCGAAGAAAAGTTGATCATTCCAACTCTCGAGGCCGCGCGCGTGCGCGTCATGCGCAAAAGCGGAAAGGAAGACAACGCGGAGTTGGCAGCCGTAAAGGAAAAAAAACCGCACGCCTTGGCCGCAAGGATGCCTGGATTGACCGAGTCCGCTTACAGCGTGAATTCCTTCAGTCTTTGCGCGCAGGAGGCTATTTCGACAATAAAATCTTCCGTGACATGTATCAAAAAATCAAGGGCGGATTTTTCAGAAGCAGACGCCACTTGAAGCTGTACCTCGAGGAGAATAAACTCGTTACACCCACCTCCCCTACACCCACTCAAAAAAGAACTCAAGAATCCAAAACATTCCCCTCAAAAAAAGAAATGAGCAAAGAAACAAAGACAAACTAACAAACTAAACCATGGCACGAAAAAAAACGTATACGATCCCAACCATCAAGTTGAGGAGACATCAGGAAGGAAAAACGAACTATCGTAAACGACTCGGTTTACTGAAAGCTCGAAAACCTCGTTTAGTGGTGCGAAAATCCTTAAAGAATCTCCTGGTTCAGCTTGTCCAATACCGGCCTGCAGGCGATCGCATTTTGGCATCTGCGCACAGTCATGAACTTTACAAACTCGGGTGGAAGGCTTCAGGAAAGAATATCCCTGCAGCATATCTCCTCGGAATGCTGATTGCGCAGAAAGCAAAAAAACAGCAGATTCGCGAGGCAGTGCTTGACTTAGGACTTCAAGTTTCCTCGAAAGGTTCGCGCATTTATGCTGTCGTAAAAGGAGCTCGAGAGCAGGGGTTGCAGATTCCTGTCAACGAGGAAATTCTTCCCTCCCTTGATATTGTTAATGGGAAAGTTGTGGTTTCTTATGCCCAGCTTCTCAAAAAAGAGAAAGCCTTATATGAAAAGCGCTTTTCAGGTTACCTCAAACATGGCTGTGATCCTGAACAGCTTGGAAAAATGATTCAGGATATCAAAAATAAAATAGTAAAACAATAGTGAAACGAGCGAAACAAGTCAAAGAAACAAGTCAAAAAATGAAACGAAACGTCCGATACAACTAAACATGTGATACTCACCATGGCAAAAAAAGAAAGCAAAGAACAAGAACTGCAGGAAAAGGGAACAACGCCCCGGAAAGGTTCAAAATCCGGAGCCGGACACGCTGGCAAACTCCCTGCTCAAGAAGCAGCTATAGAAAAAGTCGTTGAAGAAGTTTTAGAAGTCGAAAAGCCTGAAGTTATTGCAGTGGAAGCTGAACACATTGTTCCTTTGGAAGAAGAACAAATCGTCGTTAAGAAACAGGACGAAAAGCTGTGGGAGCCGAGAACTCTTATTGGCAAGAAAGTGAAATCAGGAGAAATCAAAACACTTGAAGAAGTCTTTAATCTTGGCTATAAACTGATGGAAACCCAAATTGTCGACGTTCTTGTTCCTAACCTTCAATCTGATCTCATTTTAGTGGGTCAGTCAAAGGGTAAATTTGGGGGCGGTCAGCGACGTGTATTCAGACAAACTCAAAAGAAAACGATGGAAGGAAACAAACCTTCGTTTTCCACCATTGCGGTTGTGGGCAACCAGGACGGCATTGTGGGGATTGGATATGGAAAAGCAAAAGAAACCGTTCCTGCTCGTGAAAAAGCACTGCGTAATGCAAAACTCAATGTGTTTATGATCCGAAGAGGCTGCGGATCCTGGCTTTGCAACTGCGGCAAGCATCACTCTATTCCTTATACTGTGCGCGGAAAATCAGGATCGGTGATTGTTGAACTGCGTCCTGCACCTCGCGGTAAGGGCCTTGTTGCTCCTGAAGAATGTAAGAAAATCATGAGGCTTGCAGGCATTAGGGATTTATGGTCTCGCGTCTATGGTTGCACTTCAACACGAGCCAATATGATTGTTGCAACCGTCCTTGCTTTACAGCAACTGATGCAGATCAAAGTGCAGTCTGCTTATTATGAAAAACTTGGCGTGGTGAACGGGTCTACGGGAGTTTTGGAAGTGCCTATTCTTCAAACACCATCTCCTTCCAAAGAAAGAGGACAAAGAGGACGCCGCAGAAACAATAAATTTTAGGTTAAAATGAGGTTATCAAACAAAACCTCAAACCAAACCAAACCAAACCAANNAACCAAACCAAACAAAACAAAACAGGAAAAACATGGAAAAAACTTCAAAATCCGAAAGTGGAAAAGGACATGAAAAAGGAAATGAAACTGTGAAGATACAGAAACCCCTCCAAAAATCTATACAACAATCTCCTGGTTCAGCACCTCCTCCAACACTTCATTCGGTGCCTCATTCCGCATCCCACTCAACAAAAATATTTGCTATTGTTCGTATGCGGGGCGTTGTCCGTATTGCTCCGGGTATTGAAGAAACCCTTACTAAACTGAATATACGTCGTGTTAACTATTGCACCCTTATTCGTGATGCTCCTAATCTCCACGGAATGCTCCAAAAGGCAAAGGACTATATTACCTGGGGTGAGGCATCGCCTGATCTGATCAAGGCGCTTGAGAAAAAAGCAGAACCGGATCCCCGCGATCCCAAGAAAAAGAAGCCCTTTTTCCGTTTGAATCCTCCGCGAGGAGGCTATGGCAGAAAAGGCATCAAAACCTCGTTTAATCAGTCCGGTGCATCCGGCTATCGCGGAGAAAAGATTAATCATCTTATTCAGCGTATGTTGATGTGAAACTGACGTGAAACCATGACAACCCACCGAAGAAAAAAAGTACGAAAATACAGGGGAAGCAAGACGCACGGTTGCGGCAGTATGAAAAAACGTCGAGGTGCTGGTCATCGTGGTGGAAGAGGTAATGCCGGAAGTGGAAAACGTGCAGATACCAACAAACCCACGACCCTCAAAGATCCGCTTTATTTTGGAAAGCATGGTTTTACTCCTAAAAATACGACACCTGTCTTTGCAGTTGATCTTCGCTACTTTCAACAAACCATCGGTAAGCTTGTCAGCAGACAGCTTGCTTCAGAAAAAAGCGGGTTGTACACGGTTGACTTAGCAAAACTGGGATACCAAAAACTGCTGGGTGGAACGGTTGGCAAATTTGCCCAAAAAGTCCATTTTATTACCGAATATGCCTCTGCAGGTGCTATTGAAAAAGTTCAACAAGCAGGGGGAAAGGTTGAAGTAACTCATCCGGTCGATGATACTCCTGATGATGCTGAAAAAGCTGAAAAACCCGGAAACAAAGAACCCGGNNAACAAAGAAAGCAAAAAACCAACAGCTTAAAAAACTCCATCCTCTGTTTCATCCCTTATCAACCCTTATCCACCTTTTAAGGTAACTCACGATGTCTCTTTCATCCATTTGGCAGGCAGTTTCAACAAATCTTCCTGAAGTTGCAGGACCTTCTCAACGTAAACTTGATTTTAAAGAGAAGCTCAAGTGGACCCTCATCGTTCTCGTTGCTTTTTTTATCCTAGGTTTAGTCAAATTATTTGGTTTAGGGCAGAATGCACTTGAACAGTTTGAATTCCTTTCCTTGATCTTGGGGGCTGAGTTTGGTTCGATTATCTCACTCGGTATTGGTCCTCTGGTTACTTCATCGATTGTCCTGCAATTATTGAACGGTTCAGGTATTGTCAAATTTGACTTAACGACCCATGACGGGAAAAAGAATTTCCAGGCAGTACAGAAAATGCTGTCTATATTCTTTATCTTGTTTGAAGCAGTGGTTTATGTCTTTATGGGCGGTCTCTCGCCTCCAGCAGAATTTGTAGGAACCGGTTTGTTCCTTCAGCTTGAATTAATCTTAGTCTTTCAGCTCTTTATCGGCGGTATCCTCATTATGTTCATGGACGAGATTGTCAGCAAATGGGGATTTGGTTCAGGTATCAGCTTGTTTATCGCAGCAGGAGTTTCCAAACAATTATTTATCCGGCTCCTTTCACCTTTTTCCATTACCCGCGTTCTTGGTTGGCCCTTCGGCACTGAGGCTCCGGTTGGTAAAATCCTTGATTTGTTTTACTCTTTGCTTTCCGCAAACCCCAAAGGCGCTTTTCTTGCATTGGCAATGATTGGAGCAACGGTTTTAGTCTTTGTGATGGCAGTCTATGGGCAGTCGATGAAAGTTGAAATTCCGTTATCCTTTGGCAGAATTCGCGGCCACGGTATCCGCTGGCCTCTCAGTTTTATGTACACAAGCAATATTCCTGTTATTCTTGTTGCAGCACTCTTTGCAAATATCCAACTCTGGGCAAGGCTTTTACAAAACTGGGGTCATCCCCTTTTAGGAACCTTTGTTGGAAATACTCCTGCTTCAGGTCTTGTTTCTTGGTTGACCCCTCCTAATATTCTTGAAGGACTCATTAAAGGAACATTGACGTTGAATGATGTGGGTGTTGCATTCGTTTACATGATTTTATTGATGGGCGGTGCGGTCATGTTCTCCTACTTTTGGGTGCAGACATCAGGAATGGATGCAAAGTCCCAAGCAAAACAGATCCTTGCTTCAGGATTAAGCATGCCGGGTTTTCGACAAGATCCGAGAATTATGGAGAGGCTTCTCCAGCGCTATATTGGTCCCTTGACGATCATGGGCGCTATGGCGATTGGATTCCTTGCAGCCTTAGCAGATATATCAGGTGCTTTAGTCAATGGAACATCCTTACTGCTTGCAGTTATGATTGTCTTTAGATTGTATGAAGATATTGCGAAACAGCACATGTACGATATGCATCCGATGATGCGGAAGTTTATGCAGATATAACTCGCGCATCAGCTGAAAAAATAAATAAAACCAAAAATAAATAAAACTGAGATCAAGAGGGTATAGACATGGGTTTTTTACAAAGTTTGGGTGCCTGGGTGAATGTGGTTCTTGATCCTTTACTCTCTCCTTTATTGAAACTGGGCCCTTTCTGGGTTGTGCTCATTCTTTCCTTTGTGATTGCTTTTTTCATTAATCTCATTACTAAGCTTTTTACGAATCAAGAAGAGATGAAAAACCTCAAGGATGAGCTCAAAAAAGTACAGCAACAGGTCAAAGAAGTCGGCAATGATGCGGAGAAACGCATGGAGCTTCAAAAGAAGGCTATGGACAAGAACTTTGCCTATCTCAAGCATTCGCTTCGTTCAACCTTTATTACTATTATTCCTCTTTTGATTCTTTTCGGCTGGATGCAGTTGCATCTCGGTTTTGTTCCCCTTCATATTGATCAGCCTTTTACCACCTCGCTTGCTTTTGCAGAGGGAATTACAGGTTCTGTAAGCATCGATGCTCCGAATCTTGAATTGATTCCCAGCACGGCAAATGGAACGGTCGCACAGGAAAAAGAAAAGCTTGTTGTCGACGGAAAAGCATCCTGGGCCTTGCGCGGGAAGCCGGGAGATTATGTTTTGTCGTACAAGTTTATGAATAAAACCTATACCAACGAAGTCAGCATTAAAGAACAAGGCGAATCAGGGTACAAAATTCCCAACACCTTAGTCCGGGATGGTATTATCAAGTCCATTGATGTTCAGCTTGAGAAGATTGTGGTGCTTGAGGTGTTTGGCCTGAAACTCAGCTGGTTCTGGGCGTATATTATTTTCTCGATTGTATTCAGTCTGGTGCTCAAGAAGCTGATGAAGGTGTATTAAAGAAGCATATTAAAATTTTATACCTTAAAACCTCACCAACTCTTCAAATAACAGCCCCTTGCGCTGTGCATCTTCCATGCTGACTACATAGTTTCCTTCGTCTGTGCCTTCTGTTTTAGTCTTCGCAATATCCTCAACACTCAAGAAATACCAGCCATTGCTGGATGCTGTTTCTTTCTTTTCGATCCTGCTGTCAAAACGCACGCCGATCCAGGGCTCTGCTCCAAAGCCTCGTGCAAAGAGCTTCAATTCCTCAACTTCTTTGATGGTAAGATACTGTCTGTTCTGTTTGGTAGATTTGCATTCTATCGCAAGCTTGCGCTGGGGGTTTCCTGCAAGGATGTCCGGACAAGGATACTTGATCGAACCGCTCCCTGGAGCTCTCAGTACCACCCACTGATTCGTTTTCCAGAACTTATGCACAAGCTCGCGCTCTGCTTTTGTGCCTTTGGCTTTGGCGTTGATTATGATCACCTCTCTCAACATAGTCTATTCGTAGCCTGCTATCCATAGCCTGTTGCCTTGGTCTATAAAAAACTTCCCTATTCGCGCCAAAATGTTTTAATCAGGCAATCGGGGCAGTTTGGCTGCTCTATTTTGCCTGAGAACGTTATTTAGCTTCTTTCCGACCACAAAGTTTATATAAGGTGCTTGTCTTTGTCTCATCAATCATTAATAATCTTTTTGAGGGATACTATGGACGCAAAACGACTCTTACCGCTTGCAGCAATGGAAAAGATTCTGAAGGATTCTGGCGCTGAGCGTGTTTCTGACACTGCCAAAGTTGCACTGAAGGATGCTTTGCAGGAACTTGCTGAGAAACTTGCAGAAACTGCAGTGAAACTAGCAGGCCACGCAGGCAGGAAGACGATTAAGGCTGAGGATATCAAGTTGGCCGCGAAGAGTTAATCCAAATTATCTTTTCTTCAAATCTTTTTCTTCATTTCTTACGAAAGAAAAAGCCTTACCAAACCCACCAAAACAAACAGAATTCCTACAGCAACACAGGCGTATGCAACTTTTTCATCCGTTGCAGCTTCTTTGAACTTCTTGACCAGTGCATCCGTGTCAATCTTGATCGTTTTTCCCATGATTTAATGTATTGTTTTGTTATTTATTAAGATGATGCTGGTTAAACCTTCACNNCGCTGTGAGAAATGCGTGAGATACAGCTTTTTTGCTCCAGCTTCATGCGCAATCTGTGCAGCCTGCTTTGCAGTCATGTGATGATGTTTTTCTGCTTTCTCTGATTCTGTTTCGCAGTAGGTTGCTTCGCAAATCAGCACATCGCTGTCTTTCGCAAGCAGAGCAAGGTTTCCGCAGACTGCCGTGTCCTGCAAAAGCGTAATCTTTTTTCCCTGCACCAAGGTTGTTGCTTTTTCAACCTCTACCTTTTTTCCCTGGTACACCATGTCCTCTCCTTTCTGCAACTTTTGCAGATGCGGTCCTTCAGGAATACCCATTCTTTTCAGCAAAGGCATATTGATTCTTCTGCGATCTTTTTCGATGAATGCATATCCAATCGCTGGAGTGGTATGCCTCAATGATGCAACTTCGACAACAAAATCCTCAGTTTCAAGAATTTTCTTGATGCCTTTTTTCCTGTCGCAGTCATGTTCAAAGATCTGGAGATCTAATTGGCAGGGGAAGTCAATACTCTTCATCCCATGTTCCATGCGTTCTTTGGTTCCTTTAGGGCCGTGGATTTCGACACGGTGTTCCACTTCCCTGTTCATGGTCTGGAGCAAGGGCATCAAACCACCCACATGATCGCCGTGCCAATGGGTNNGCATTCCTGTCCTTGGTGGGAACCATACAGGATGTTCCTAAAAACGTGAGTTCGATGGTTGTCATATCACTTCTTTCATTCTTTTTGTATTATAAACTTATCGGAACTTACCAGCCAAAAACATTAAAAAGACCTCTTTTTCTCTCTTAGGTATGGGCTGTGATCTCTGTGGCAACCCGGCAGTGTTCGGCACCTATCTCATTGAAAGCGTTGAGCTCGATGTCTGTAAAGAATGTTCGCGGTATGGAACAAAAGCACCACCAAAAAGAGATGTACCTTCCATTCTTGCTCAAAAACAAGCACACGAGCAACGGCGGTTGCATCTCGAGTTTCCTGAAGAAAAGGAAGCCCTT
>DUFX01000061.1 GCA_013331695.1 Candidatus Woesearchaeota archaeon | reverse complement strand
AAAAAAAGCATTCTTTTTTGCCGAGAAACTGATAACGAGTGGCCTTATCGACTTCATTATCAAGGAACTTAACCCCTCCTGCATCATTCTTTTTGGTAGTGTGAGAAAGGGGGAATCAGTCAGGGATAGTGATATCGATCTGTTTATCGAAACACCCATCAAGAAAGATCTGCACATCGAGATATTTGAAAAAAANNTCAACAATTTGAATTTGATATTATCGAAAATTTGCGCAAGGGTCGAAAACCCCGCACTTCAGTGCGCAAATTTTCGATCCCAAAAATGTGCCCAAGTAAAGTGCGAGCCCGTTAAAACCCCACGCTAAAGCGTGGGGTTAGGGCGAGCATATCAATCGTTTGGGCACATTTTTGTTATCGTGGAAGGTTTGTATAAAGTTATTAAAGAACTTTTAGTAGCATATCTTCTGCAGCACGGCATGCGCTCGCAGAATCATCAATGTTTAATTACATTCTTTTATAAGAAAAATCCCGATTATGAAACCGAAGCGTACCTTATTTCACAAATGTCTTATTACCGCAATCGTTTAACGTATTACGGTGAAAAAATTCCAAGAGTATTCTATGATAAAAATAAGAACGAAATTGATAAAATTATTCAATTGATTGGCAAACTGATAGAAACCTGATCTTTATCTCTGATACGCCACTCCTCTTGCATACTCAAACAGCGTACTCATTGCGCGTTCCATGCCGGGAATATCCTCGGGTTTCATTTCATCTCTGCCTTTTTCCGTTTCCACACCATGAATAAATATGCTCCAGAGCACTTCAGAAAGTTGAGCTTCTTGCACGGGATGAAGAACAATTTGGATGTCGAAGAAGAGAAGGGAGCCAAGCACCTCTCGTCAGATACAGAAATCCTGCAATCGCAGCTCCGCCGACCAGTCCACCGATCGTGGGAATCATAATCTCTCGTACCCGCACCATAGTTATCCTCTATTCACCTTTAAGAATTGTGCATTGATGCCCATCTGTTCTTGTACTTGTTCCAGTGCCCGCTCTGTTCCAGGAACCGGATGTGCTTTGACAAAGTCTGCAATCTCTTTTCCTTTTGCAACGTCAGCAAGTGAACTGAGGCCTACAAGAATTTTGCTGAGGTATGCAGGTGATATTCCTTCTCGGTATCTTTCTTGTATCGTTGTCCAGTTTTCTCTCATCCATTCCCACAATACCCTATTTCCATACGGATTCTGTCCTGCTGCAAGGAACGCAAATAATCGATCTTGTTGTCTGACTGCATCGCTCGATACATAACCTAATGCTTCTCTCATCAGTGCAGGGTCTTTCAATTCTCCCATTGCTTCTAAAACTCTGCGCCGTTCTCGTGCATCATCTTGTCCTTGTTCATGAAGTCTTTTCAATTGTTGCAATGTTTCTGCATCGCCCTGTTTGGCAGCAAGTGCATAGACCGTTCCGCGAAGATCCGGTGTGATCATCATTTCTGTTTCTAACTGCTGTTCAAATGCATGGTGTGCCCATATCAAAACTCCATCACTGTCAAGTTTTCCCATCGCATAGATCACTTGCGACCGTAGAGTTCTGTCGGTTGCTCGTTCTCCTTGTTTCGGTTCAAAGCCAAGGCGCGTAAGCAAGGGTTGATAGATTCCTAATGCTGTTCGTCGAATATTTGCAAACCCATCTTCTCTTCGTGCAAGCGTTCCGAATTCATGCAAACTTCCTATAAGATTGCTCAACACTAAGAATGCATTTTCATCTCGATATGCTCTTACAAATCTTAAATATTCTTTCAGTGGAATGTGTCCTGCGAGTGTGAATGCAGCCATATCATCATGGACTGCCCATCGGTCAAGCATTACGATGCTTCGTGATCGTACTGCGCGCTCAACAGCCGATTGCAATGCACCATAATAATGCACCCTCAGGAAACTCATTCTCTCACGATTCAGCATAAAACCATGACTCTCACTGCGGTCATAAAGTTTTGTTGTTCTGCTCCCATCCTCAATAATTGTTGTTGTTCTCCCATTTCTTTTCGCAACCAACGGGATGGGCCAGGTGGTTGTGCTTGCTGGTTCACCATCTCCACTTTGTGCATATCGAAAGACGTGCTGGTCTGCACTTTGGGTGTGTCCTACTCTTGGGCGGACTTCAACAACAGGATATCCTTTTTGTTCAATCCATCGCTGTACCAACTCAGCAACCCCCTCTTTTCTTGAAGCACCCCCTATCGCAGTCCACAAATCAGCGCCTTCTGCATTTCCATATGCGTGGCGTGATAAATACCTGCGAACACCATCTTGGAATGCTTGTTTTCCCACATACGTTTCAATCATTCTCAAGACCATCGCTCCTTTATGATAACTAATAGCATCAAAATTCTCAACTGCCTCTGCTGCAGTTTTCACCGGCGTCCGTATAGGGTGCGAACTTGCTAAGCCGTCATCTCTGAATGCTTCTCCTACACTTTGGAAAAAAGGAGCCCAGGGATCGAGATCAGCACAAAGTTTTTCTACTGCCTTATATGACATAAAGTCTGCAAAGCTTTCATTCAACCACAGATCATCCCACCATTGCATCGTTACTAAATCTCCAAACCACTGGTGAGCAATTTCATGTGCAACGACCATAGCAACTCTCAGTTTGTCAGCAGGAGAATCTGTCTGGGGGCTGTACAAAATATTTGCTTCTCGAAATGTTGATGCACCCCAGTTTTCCATGGCTCCTGCAGTAAACTCAGGGGCTGCAATGAGATCTAATTTAGGAAGCATGTAAGGGATTCCAAAGTAGTCTTCAAAAAATCTTAGTGATTCCTTGGCTACTTCCAGTGCCCAGCGTGTTTTTTCGCGATTTCCTGGTGTGGTAAATATTCTCACAGGTGTTTTGCCGACATGACTTTCAACAACATCAAACTCTCCCGCTCCAAGGTACACTAGGTAGGTTGACATGCATGGCGTTTTGTCAAAAATTACTGTTTTTGTTCCATCACCATGACTGTTGGTTTCATAGGCCGGCATATTGGAAACTGCTCGGAGATTAGCGGGTAGTGTTGCAGTGATGCGATACGTTGCTTTTGCTGCAGGATTATCAATGCAGGGAAAAATAGCTCTTGCTTTTTCTGGTTCACAATCCGTTGTAACCATATCCCCTTGAGAACCATCTGCTTTAGTATACTTTGCTCGATACAGCCCTTGTGTTTTTCCATACCTTCCTGTGAATTCAAGAGAAAGTCGTGCAGTTTTCTCGTCTAAGGTT
>DUFX01000065.1 GCA_013331695.1 Candidatus Woesearchaeota archaeon | reverse complement strand
AAAGGATTTTATAAAGTTAGTGAAAGAAAGAAGAAAGAATGATTATCAAATGAGGATCTCAATTTACCTCAGCAAATCCTTGCGCTCCAACTCAGCAACCTTGGCTTCAAGCTTGTCCATGCGGTACTTGAGCTCAGTTTGATAATCTCGCAAACTGAGAACCCAGGCAGTTAAAGATTGGATATCACGTTTTACTGCTTGAAAGGCTTGGCGAAGGCCTGAAATAGGATGGGGTTGGGTAGGTTGATTTGTCATAAAAAAATATGAATTATCACTCCTATATAAACCTTTCTTGTTGTTTTCACTGAAAGGAGGCGAAGAAGAAAAGGCATCAGCCCTCATCCGAGGTACACCTGGTCGTGATGATCAAAATCCAGGAATTTGATTTTGTTTTCCTCTTGCACAAATGAAAAGATCAGAACAAAATGCCCAACGTGCACTCTTTTTTTATCTTTCAGACCATACCTCAAATTTTTATAATGTTCAACATCAGCATCATTGATAATTTCTTCAATTTTTTTCAGAACTCGTTCGTAAAGCTGTTTGTCCTTCTTTGAAAGTTTCTTCAGAATATCTTGAAGAGAGGGAACAATTTCATAAGTATACACATTATCCCTCGATAAGTCTTCGTAATTCAGTTATATTCTTGAAAGGAATACCTTTTTGCTTGTCCAATCCATTGAGTTTTTCTCTATACTCAGGCCGCAACTCTGGCTCGAGAACTTCTTCTTGATATTCCTCAGCCATAACATCAATAGCTTGGCTTTTATCCTTAAGTCCGTACTTAGCTTTGACAATATTCAAAACTCTGTTGGTCTTATCGTTAATGGTGATAATAGCTTGAACCATGTTTTGAAACACCTGGGCAGAGGTATAAGGATTAATGAGGTATTAATATGGTATTAATATTTAAAGTTTGCGGTGTTGAGACGTACTATAAAGTTCAATGTAGCTATTCAACCCTATCTATTCGACTATCAGAATGTATTTAAAGATCAAACTGCTTAGGAATGACGGTGTTAGAACGTGTTTTTGAAAAAAGATCTGATCTCGATTAAGGACCTTTCCAAAGAGGAATTGCTTTTTCTGATCAACACTGCTGAAACTATGGAGCAGGAAGACTGCTCTGAACTGCTTCGAGGCAGGATCCTTGCAACCTTATTCTTTGAACCGAGCACGCGAACACGCCTCAGTTTTGAAAGCGCCATGAAACGGCTGGGAGGAAGCGTGATTGGTTTTGCAGATCCGAAAGTCACCTCCAGTCAAAAAGGAGAAAGCCTTGCTGACACGATCAAAATGATTGAAGGGTATGCTGACATTATTGTGATGAGGCATCCGATTGAAGGGAGTGCACGACTTGCTGCTGAGACCGCAAAAATTCCAGTCATTAACGGAGGAGACGGAGCAAACCAGCATCCCACGCAGACGATTGTTGATTTGTTTACTATCAAAAAAACACAGGGAAAACTCGATGAACTGCATATCGCAATGATCGGGGATCTCAAGTTTGGAAGAACGGTGCATTCACTTGCCATTGCCTTGTCGCATTTCAAAGTCAAACTGTACTTTGTTTCTCCGGAAAGCCTCCGCATGCCCGAGCATATTCTGGAAGCACTGCGCAAAAACAACATCCTCTTTTCAGAACATGAAAAACTCGAAGACATCATCCCCTTAGTTGATATTATGTATGTAACACGGATTCAAAAAGAACGCTTCCCGGACATTATGGAATATGAAAAAGTCAAGAACGCGTATATTATCAAGAAAGAAACGATCCAGCGCGCAAAACTGAATATGAAAATTTTGCATCCGCTTCCGCGCGTGAATGAAATTCACACCGATGTCGATGAAACACCGCATGCCTATTATTTCCAACAGGCGCATAACGGAGTTTTGGTCAGAATGGCGTTGCTTGCTATCATGATAGGAAACGCACATCAGCATCGAAATGATCTCATCTAAGAGATACTAAGAGGATATCAGCTCAAAAATGTGGTAATGATGAACGAAGACGAACAGCAACCGAACAACGAGAAAGAGCGCGAACGCATTATCTCATTTATTCGAGAAGGAACCGTGATTGATCACATTCCCCACCAAAAAATCTTTGACTTGGTCAGAATTCTTGCTCTTCACAAGAATACCGATGGAACCATCAGTATTGCAACGAATCTTCCGAGCAAAAAATGCGGAAAAAAAGGAATAATTAAGGTAGAAGGGCGATTTTTGACGCCTGAAGAAGCCAGCAAAATCGCTGTGATCTGCCCTCATGTCACGATGAACACGATTCAGGATTATCGTGTTGCTCAGAAAATAAATCTGACTCTTCCAAGAATCATCAAAAACATTGTCACGTGCAATAATCCTCACTGTATTTCGAATCATGAACGAATTCCAACGATGTTTCATGTCCTTGAGGAATCTCCCTTGAAAATAAAATGCAATTACTGCGAGATTATCGTGCATCGTGAAGAGCTCATCATACCTTGATGAAGTGAATCCCATGAAAACCATCATCATCAAAAATGTCAAGTTGGTTACACCCCAGGGAACACTCTACTCGGCAATTGTCACGATTCAAGACGGTAAAATTGTACATCTCCATGATGGACGCTATGGACATCCCTTCCCCTCACCGCACAGCCTCATGCCCCAGGATCGCATCGAAGTCATTGATGGCAGCGGGAACATTCTGCTTCCGGGATTGATTGATGCGCATGTCCATTTTCGTGAACCAGGATTAACGCATAAAGAAGACTTCTTCACCGGATCTTGTGCGGCAGTATCAGGAGGTATTACTACTATCATCGATATGCCCAATACCAAACCACCGATGCTGACGATTCCTTTGCTCGAAGAAAAACGCAGGCTTGCAGAAAAAAGTGTGGTCAATTATGGATTTCACTTCGGGTCGAGCGCCAGCAATCTGAATGATATTGCACAGGCCCAAACCTATCCTGGCGTCGCCTCAACCAAAGTTTTTCTCAACGAGTCAACAGGAAAAATGATGGTGCAGGATCAGGAAGCATTGTATCAAATTTTTCTGATCTCCAAACTGATTACAACACATGCAGAAGGAGAAAAAATCAATCTCGCTCTTGAACTGCATGAAGACACGGACACACCCGTTTACTTCTGCCACCTCAGCAGCAAAGAAGATGTCGAACTCATCAGAAAAGCAAAACAAAATAATATGAGTAAACTAAAACAATATGAGACTTCAAGAGCAACCGCACTGCGTTCAACATGGGCGCTTGCACGGGAAACGCTGAAACAATCAGAACAAGAAACGAGACTGCAGGAACAAGGAGCAAGACAACACAAGGGACAACGCATCTTTGCAGAAGTGAGTCCGCATCATCTTTTTTTGAGTTCAGGCCACTTCAATGCCATGCGTGGATTTGCTATGATGAAGCCCAGTTTGAAAGAGATGGACGATAAAGATGCGCTCTGGGAAGCAATCAGCGACGGAACCATTGACACGATCGCATCAGATCATGCACCCCACACTATAGAAGAAAAGCGTGCGCGACAACCACCCTTTGGGTGCCCGGGTGTAGAGACGCTCCTTCCCCTCATGCTCCATGCAGTCAGCGAAGGCAGACTAACGCTCAAAAGACTCGTTGAGCTCTGCTGTGAAAATCCTGCACGGATCTTTGGTATTGAAGGAAAAGGAAAAATTGCAGTCGGCTATGATGCAGACTTTGTTCTTGTCGATGTGGAAAAAGAAAAGCGTGTTGAGAATGAAAAACTCCTTACCAAATGTGGATGGAGTCCGTTTAATCATTGGACCCTCAAGGGCTGGCCGGTTCTGACGATCGTGCATGGAAATATCGTCTATGATGATCGCGAAGAGAAGCAACAAATCTTCACCCAGCATACAGGAAAAGAGATCGCATGCACCTCGCCGCTCAAAGGAAGAAGCCATCGCACCCAAGAAGAACGATCAGAACTATCGTTACCAGAACGATTCGAAGAACCTGAGATGCTCCGAGAAGAACAACGGCAAGAGGAGCATGAAGAACTGCAAGAAGAAATGAGAGAAGAAGAACAAAAAGAGAAAAAGAAAAGTGAAGAACAAGAAGAAAACTTGACACAGAAAGAAAACACACCCCCGGAAGAAAATAAACCCCCTATCGTGACAACGGTTATTCCACTACCGGCAATACAAACTCCTCCACTCACTCCTGTCTCGCCTTTACTCTTTCCAGAGCCGTGGGATCAGGACGTTTTCAATAATTTCATGCTTCAGCAAGGAGTGATCGGAGTGCATACCGAATCCATTACGCTTGCTTCAGGAAGAAAAAGCAACTGGTACGCAAACTGCAGAACACTCCTCAACACCTTCAAACGCATTCACCAACTGTCAGACTTTGTTCTTGCTTTTGCCAAAGAGAAAGGCTTGGAATTTGATTATTTCTTCGGCGTTCCTGAAGGTGCAACAAAATTAGCTGATGTCCTTAACTTCAAGCGAGGCTTACTGGAAGATCAACCACAGCAACGCTTGGTGATGGGCAGAGCAAAACCCAAAGAACATGGAAGCGTGCAGGATAAATATTTTATCGGCGAGATTAAAGAAGGAGATAAAGTTCTGGTAATTGAAGATGTAACGACAACCGGACAGTCATTGATCAAAACCATTGGACAACTGAAAGAAGCAGGAGCGATTGTGGTCGGAGCCCTTGCACTGGTGGATAGGATGGAAAAACGCGACGATGGCGTCAGTGTTGAACAAGCATTATCCGATCAAGGCGTGTTATTTTTCAGACTTAGTAAAGGAACCGAACTTCTGAAACGGTATGTGCAGGAGAAAGAGGCAGAGAAGGGTCTTGTACTTGATCAAAATGTGCTCAAACAGATTGAAGTAGAGTTTACGGTATTTGGTGTTGAACCCTTGGAGTTTTCAACGGTTGCGAAAAGTAAACAGACAACGTTAGTTGAAGTTGACCAGCAAGAAACCAAAGTAAATGAAACACTGCAAACAACGAGGGAAGAAGAAATAAAGAAGGAAGAACAACCAACGTTCGACGTCCGATCATCGATGCCGCAAAAGTCCTGGTTCTCCTATCTTGAACAACTGAAAGACAGAACCGAAGAAACAAAAAATATCATCTGCATGGGCATGGATCCTTTGCTTGAGAAAATTCCCCTTCCCTGCAACAGCAAAAGCGAAGAGCAAGTCACCCATGTGCTCACACGGTTCTATCTGGACATGCTCCGCGCCATGGAAGGAGAAAATACGTTTCCCGCTCTCGTCAAACCGAATATCGCTTACTTTGAACAGTATGGTTTTGCAGGCCTGCGTGCATTAAAGATGATTATCAGCGCTTATCAGCAGAAAGGAATTCCTGTACTGATTGATGCAAAACGAGGAGATATTGGAACCACGGCAGGAGCCTACGCAAAAAGCTTGTTTGATTTCTGGAAAGCAGATGCGATTACGGTCAATCCTTATTTTGGTCATGATGGAGTGCGTCCCTTCTTAGAGTATTGTGAAAAAGGAAAAGGAGTGTATATCCTCTGCCGAACGTCGAATGACGGCGCGCGTGATTTCCAAGATTTGTATACGCACTACAACCATGCGGATTCCTTTTCCATCTTTGCAGGAAAACGATTGTATCTCCAAGTTGCTCAGAAGATTGTTGATTGGAAAACCAAATTTGCTCCGCAGGGCGGTGTGGGAGCAGTGGTGGGAGCAACCTATCCGCAGGAATGCGAGCACCTCTCTGAATTTTTTGTCCAGTCCAAGAAAGAGATTCCGCTCTTGATTCCCGGCATTGGAACCCAAGGCGGTTCTCCTGCTGAAGTGATTGAGATTTTGAAAAAGACGCATAACGACCCCAAGATCCATAGAATTAATGCGAGTTCGAGTATTAATTATGCCTATCGGCATTATTTAACAACGGATTATGCAGGAGCTGCAGTGAAGGCGCTGAAAGATTTGAATAAGCAGATAGTTCTAGGATAGTTCCCTCTCGAAATGGAGAGAATGAACGAAACAGAAACATTTATATACTTGGAATATATACATGTATATGCGACGTAACATGGTGCAAGCTATGATTGATATTAGTGAACATACGAACAGAGTTTTGAATATTGTCAAAGCTAAATTTGGTTTAAAAGATAAATCTCAAGCTATCAATGTGGTAGTAAACGAGTATGAGCAAACCCGATTGGAACCGGAATTGAGACCGGAATATAAAGTAAAGTTAGCTAAGATTATGAACGGAAAACATTTTTCTCGAGAGGATTTTGAAGAAGAGGTCGCTTGATAATGTATAAGGACCTGTATAGTGAAGAGATTACTAAAAAATTAATGAAAATCAAAAAGAAGGATCCTGTTGAATTTCTTCAAATCAGAAAAAAGATGGATGCAATCATCGCAGACCCAACACATCGTTATAAATTCTTGATGCATGATATGAAAGGATTGCATAGAGTTCACTTNNTTGATTTTCAATAGCGATTTTCAATACTTTTTTATATACTTCCCCCCATTCTGCTAGTCTATGGAACATCATGAACAGGGCGCAACACAAAATCAGCTGTCACAAAATCAGTTGCTGATGCAGCAAACTGCAACAGCACTCAAAACGTGCGGATATCAAACCCATCTGCTTGCAAGAAACTGTTTTGATATTATTGCTCGAGGTCCTCATACCCTCCTTATCAAGATCTTAACCAACGCGAATGCGTTCTCCAATGTGTATGTGCATGAACTCCAACAGATCTGTGCGTACATGCATGCTTCTCCTTTAATTGTTGCAGAAAATGCAGGGGCCATCTTGAACGAAGGGGTGATCTATTCACGTTTAGGTGTTTCAGTTATTTCCCTGGAAACCTTGAAGATGGCTCTGAAGCATCGAGCACCTTCTATGATCAGCACGAATGCAGGGATTGCAATAGGAATTGACGGCCCCAAACTGAAACAGCTTCGTGAAGCGCAAGGACTTTCCCTGCAGCAGCTTGCTTTCCGCTTGGGAGTTTCACGCAGAATGGTGGCGCGCTACGAAACGAATTTTACAGAAATGACTCTTCCACGAGCGCAGCGCCTCTTGGATCTGTTTGGCGATCAGATCTTTCACAAAATTGATGTGTTTGACCACCGACATCGCGATACAAAACACGTGATGCATGACACTTCTTCTCCGCTGACAACCAAATACTTTCAACTGGGTTTTCACGCGTTGAATACCCAGCATGCACCGTTTGATATTCTTGCACGAAGACAAACCCCCGAAAAACACCAAGAAGAACCCATCAAAGATATTATTTTTACTGCCGTGGGAGACCGTCATAAACCCGGCCTGCATGATATGGCAAAACTCTTTGATGCGCATAGTCTGTATATTTTTCACAGACAAAGACCATCCATCCATGAAGAAATCCCCACCCTTTCTCAAACTGAGTTTATGCGCTTCCACCAGTATGGGGATTTGATGGACTTTCTGAGGGAGTTTTGAAGGGGTTATGCACCTTAAGTCCCGGAATATGTTGAAAATCTTTGATATTTTCTGTATAAAGATGAGTAATACCTGATGAAAGCAGAGTTGCTGCGAAAAGAGTATCCCAGAACGCTTTTTTCTTTTTCAAAGACAACTGAATAGCGTATAAAAGCACAGGATAATCATAATGGAGTTTTATCCAGTCAGAACAGAGACAGATCTGGGTAATAAGGTGCTGTGCTTCTACACTTGGAAGGAGATTCTTTTGTTTTTCTGTCACTACACGAAAGAATTCACCAAGATTTTGACTTGAAACAACTAATCTGCATTTTCCTTCCCAACAGGGGATAAGCAATGCTGTTGCTTTTTCATGTTTTTCCTGATCGTTATTATTATAGGCATGGACAAGAATGTTAGTATCAACAGCAAAAAGAGGTTCAATTTCAATCATAAAGTTCATCTCGTTTGAAGGTAACCGGGCCCATATCAAAACTTTTTTTCATTAATGCTATGTGCTCTTCCCGCATCGCCCGTTCATGTTGTCGTTTTATCCAGAGTTCAAAAGCTTCTTTGACTGCATGACCGAGCTTGCCCTTTCCTTCTCCGAGTGTCTCTTTAACCGTTTCCCTAAACTGGTGATCTGTTTCAGTGTCCACATTAATGGTAATCGTTGTCATATTATACATTTAGATTGTTAATATATTTAAATGTTTCTATTTTTTAAATGTTAAGACGTTCGTGCATCTCAAAATGCACCCAATCTTTATATAGAACCACTCAATCAGCTTCTTAACCAAAAGCCAAGCAAGAGACTATAAGGTGACGCCCATGAACGAGAACATCCAGCCCATTTTTATCCTTCCTGAAGGAACAACCCGAACAACCGGAAAAACAGCCCAACGCAACAATATTATGGCTGCAAAATTGGTTGCTGAAACCGTCAGAACAACCTTAGGACCTAAGGGCATGGACAAGATGATTGTGGATTCGCTGGGAGATGTGACCATCACCAACGATGGGGTTACGATTCTTGAAGAAATGAAAATTGAACATCCTTCTGCAAAAATGATTGTTGAAGTTGCAAAAACCCAAGAGCATGAAGTCGGAGATGGAACTACTACTGCAGTGGTTCTTGCAGGAGAATTGCTTAAAAAAGCAGAAGCGCTTCTGGATATGAATGTTCATCCTACCGTGCTTGCACGCGGCTATCGTTTGGCTGCTGAAAAAGCACAGCATATTTTACAAAATATTGCAGTTCCACTTTCTGAAAATGATACGGAAACGCTGAAAAACCTTGCAGAAACTGCCATGACAGGAAAAGGAGCAGAAGCATCCAAAGAAAAACTCTCGGCATTGGTGATTCAAGCGGTTAAACAAGTGATGGAAAAAGAACAGAGTAAGGTGATGATCGACACCAATAATATTAAAATAGAAAAGAAAGTGGGTGGAAGCGTCGAAGACTCTGAACTGGTTCAGGGCATTGTCCTTGATAAAGACCGTGTTCATCCTCAAATGCCCAAAAAAGTCCAAAACGCAAAGATTGCGCTGATTGATTCTGCACTTGAAATTAAAAATACAGAAATTGATGCAAAAATTCAGATTACGGATCCGATGCAGATGCAGGCATTTATTGATCAAGAAGAAAAAATGCTCAAACATATGGTTGATAAGGTTGTACAAAGCGGAGCAACCATGGTATGCTGTCAAAAAGGTATTGATGATATTGCACAGCATTTCCTTGCGAAGAAGGGCATTCTTGCAGCGCGAAGAGTCAAGAAGTCAGATATGGAAGCGCTTGCACAGGCGACAGGGGCAAGTATTGTTACTAATTTAGATGACCTCTCCCAACAGGATCTTGGAACTGCAGGGCTTGTTGAAGAAACCAAAGTGGGCAATGAAAATATGATTTTTGTTAGACAGTGTTCAAATCCGAAAGCAGTAACGCTGCTTATTCGTGGAGGAACTGAGCACGTTGTTGATGAAATCAAACGAGCGATTGACGATGCCATTGGTGATGTTGCCAGTGCACTCAAAAATGGAAAAGTTGTCGCAGGAGCTGGTGCACCTGAAATTGAACTTGCCCGAGGCCTGAGACTCTATGCTGATACCTTATCAGGACGAGAACAACTTGCCGTTCGTGCATTTGCCGAAGCAGTAGAAATTATTCCTCAAACGCTTGCAGAAAATGCAGGGCTTGATCCGATTGATGTGATGGCGGAATTGAAAGCAGCGCATGAAAAAGGACAAAAATGGGCAGGGATTAATGTGGGAACCGGCAAAGTCATGGATGCCTGGAAAGAAGGCGTCATTGAACCTTTGAAGATTAAGACGCAAGCAGTGAGTTCTGCGTCAGAAGTTGCAGTGATGATCTTACGTATTGACGATGTAATTGCAGGATCAGGCTCCGGGAAGGGTATGTCGATGCCTCCGCCCGGCGGAATGAATATGGGGGAATGAGGCTTAACAAATGAATCCAAATCTTGAAATGCAGGTCGATCGAACACAAGTAGAAGTATATACGGTTACTTTCGGGTACATACGCTCTACTTCCAACTTATGCTTTAAATAGTTTTCTCAAGAGCCGGCGAACGAGTATTATCTCGCATACTCTCTCAATAAATTTTCACGTCGTCCTGGCTCAATTCTCGACCACACATAACCAGGAAGATGAGGATTTGCAGTCCGCGCAAGCAGGGAAAGCTGGCCATAGATTGCAGGTGTATCCAAACCCAGCCAATCAACAATGCCTTGAGGCGTTAATGGAAACGTTTTCTGCAATGCACGATACGCACGATCATCATCCAGATATCTTCCTGTCTCGACATGCATCCGCGTTGTCGTCTTTCCCATCTGTGAAGAAAGCCCCACTTTACAAAAAGGAGAGATCCCTGCATCCACAACATAATGAGCCATTGCGTGTGACGCAGCAAACAACAAGACTGCTGCTTTCGTCACATCTTTTCCATGCAGGCCTTCTGATTGCACAGCAAAAGGAAGCCCAAATTGGAAGAAATCACCTTTCTTAGAAACTCCAAAGTCAGCATAGAGGCCTCCTTTGGTGAACTTTTCTGAGGTGTTGACATCGATGTTTCCTGCTTCATCCATGGCACAAAATTGTGTATAGAGCACAGGACCTAACACAGCTTCAGTAAAAATATGTTTATAAAGAATTTCCCGCACTGCTCTTGGACTAAGATCCTCGACATGCTGTCGAGCAATAGACGTGTGGGTTAATCTGCTTTGGTGATTCGCCCACTGAAAGTGGGTCGTAAGTTTTCCATCAGGAAAAAGTCCAAGTTCTCTCAACAGGCCTCTTTTTTCACGCATGGCAGTCTGTATACGAGCATGAAACTCATGCGCAAGAAGCTGGTTGACGATTATTTTTTGTGATGTTTGAGATGTTCCAGGAACCAGATGTTCTTCCCGCACTGTATAGGATTCCACATGTGCACTGTCGCCCCAGTGCAGTTCGCCATCAAACAACGTGTGTTGAATATCTGAAGACTGAGGAGTGATGGCATGATGAACAACAAAGTCATCCCAGCGATACTGCCCTTCGGCATCAATATCCCTAAGAACAGTGTGTAAAGCCTGATTAATAAGTTCATCGAGATGGGAACGTAAAAGAAAGTCATGAGGCGTACGAACTTGACCGCCCAAAGAGAGATGAATTTGATGATCATGATCATCATACGCTGCAAGACCTCCAAGATCAGCTGCAAAAATATGATAGAGTGGAAGAGAAGGATACGCTTGGTGCACTGCATGCCCCAGTTCTTTCAAGATCCCTGCAACAATCTGTTTGACGGTATTATCGGGATGAAAAGGGAATTCTAATTCTGCATACAAGTCTCCAGCAACCATAAACATCACCTGTTGATAGGTATTGTGGAGACTTTCTATTTATAAATTTTCATGATCACCCCAGTCGGATCAGAATAGTGAATGAGAAAGAGTGAACGAGAGAATCTTTATATAATCTAAAAAAGATAAGGAAGGTGATGAAAAAAAGAAAAATAAAGACAAAAAAACAAAAGAATAAGCAAACAAAAAGCAACAGATGCCCTGGTGACCCCTTCCAAGAAGCACTCGTGCAGCTTGAGAAATACGGCGAAGGATGTCCTCCTGAAACCATGAAGAGCTTTATGACAGAGTGCAGCATGCATCATGAAGGCGCTGGCAAGGATCACGAGGAATATGTGGAAACTATTCAGATTCATTTAATGAAAAAAGCAGGAAAAAAGCCAGGGGATATTGAAATCTGGAGAAAAAACCACACCGGAAAGCGAAAAAAGATGCTGGTGAAGCAAAAATCCGCAACAAAGAAGAATCCGCTTGAGATTCTGTACTTGTAGGACAAAGAAAGACCAAAGAACAAGAAAACAACAAACTTTAAAAAGAAAGAAGGGGAAAGAGAAGAGTAACCTTTGCCTTACTGTGGTTGAAGGAAAAAAGAGGTGTATCGATGGCAAAAAAGGCATCAAGTAAAAGATTCTCTCCAGCAAAACTCAGGAGTCTTCGTGTACCTGCTCCGCCTCAACGAGGAAAACAGGATAACACCGATGTGTATATCATCCTGATTGTGATTGTGGTCTTGATTGTAGGTTTAATCCTGAAATACTGGGTGTAAGATACATTTGAGGATACCCGGAACATTTTTATATCCAAGCTGTATAGACAAAAGAACGGTTGGTGAGTATGGAAAAACGTGGGATAGGTCGTACTGATCTTTTTCTGGTGTTACTTGTACTAGTGGGAATTGGTATAATTATTGCAGGGTATAACCAAGATATGACAGGAAATGCAGTAGATACTGAAGGATATGCCCTTGAAGAAGTAGAAGAAGGTTATTTTGATGGGGGAGAAACAGGAGAAGGTGGGGAAGTAGTACCCATCCCGGAAGAAGGCGAAGTGCTTCCGGCAGAAGAAACACTAGAAACAGCGCCTGTTAAAGAAACACCTGCACCCCTAACACCATCGCCCGCACCTGAACTTAAAACAGGATTACCCGAAACATTAGTAAGAAAAGTAGAGCCTGAAACAACTGAAAAAAGCAATGTTCAAATTCTGAATCAACAAGTCTGGTGGGGCGTTGCTATGAGGCCCAAGGAACAGATTGATGAAGAAACTTGGTTCCAAGACATCATCTGCGAGCGATACCAAGGCAAACCTCAAGGGGTCTATGGAAAAGGAACACGAAGCCAGGACAAACTTTCATTTAAAGTGATTAATAATGATGAACGTCAATATAAAATTGGCTACACGCTTCCGTACAGCGAGTATCTTGCTAATCCTCAGAAAACCCAACAACTGGTCCCTATGAGAGTTGCATTAAATGGCAGACGAGTGAGAGATATTGCACAATGTTGTGGAAAAGATATTATCGAGCCTGGAGAAGTGCTTGAATGCAAAGACTGTAGTGTACTCTTGCGCTTTAAAGAAAAAGACAAGTATATAAAAACCCATACCACTGCAGTGAATAATCTTGAACTTGACAGCGATTATGTTTCAAGTCAGGTAACATTTGTTTGCAATGAATAGATGACCATGAAAAGATGAAAAAGAGCATGAAGGAGGCTTACCCATGAGAAAAATAACCGTGTTTGCAATGATTACCTTCCTCACGATGCTTCTCGTTATAGCGGGATGCAGTCGAGAAGATGGCGAGGATGTTGAAGTGAGCTTGGATGAACCCCGAGATGTAGAAGAAGCTCCTGTTGAAGCACCGGTGGAAACAACGCCTCCAACTGAGACTGCCCCTGTAGCAGAAACAACACCTGAACCAACTGCTGTTCAACCTGCACCTACAACCGTAAGCACCGCAGGATCAGGAGGAGATATAGAAATTATCAACCAACGAACCAAACGAGGCCGTGTCTTGGAACGAAGCTTTGAAGAAGCATCGTTCTTTAGTAATATCCAATGCGGAGCAGACAGCATCAGTTTTACCTTCAAAAATAATGATGAGCATGAGTACCATTTGACGAAAGTTGACTTTGAAGAACAAGCTGAAAAAGAAGCAGTGAGTCTACGCGTCAATAACAGGGATGTCCGTGGCAATCCCATGGAAGCCTGCAAGACTGAAGTAATCAAAGCTCAAGAAGAAATTACCTGCAATGTTAAAGCTCTTGTACGACGAGGAGTCAGCCCTTGGGGCAAGCAACTCGTGAATGAACTCGAAGCAACGAGCTTGTATTACAACAGCAAGGTCGTCTTCAAGTGCCCAGGTGGTGAGGAAGCTGTTGGCGCAGAAGGAGCAAGTGAGGCTCCTTAATTTCTTTTTTCTTATTGTCTTTGTTTTTTTCACAACAAATAGAAAAGAGTATTCTTCTCCTGTATACAACCCGATACCAAACAAGTTATAGCACTGGTCACTGGACAGCTGTGCGCGCCAGATATATAAACTAGTTCGACTTCTTACCAGGATATGGCAACAAATGAATATACCTTGGCCGTTTTTCAAGGAAAGAATATACGACGAATTTGGAATAACACAGGGTGGTATTTTTCAGTGATTGACATTGTTGAAGTATTAACAGAGAGTACAAATCCTCGGAATTATTGGAGTATGCTCAAAAAGAGAGAATCGGAACAAGGGGTCGAGTTGTCCACAAATTGTGTACAACTGAAATTACAATCCTCTGACGGAAAATATTACGAAACAGATTGTGCAAACACAGAAGGAATATTTAGAATTATCCAGTCTATCCCTTCACCCAAAGCAGAACCCTTTAAGCTTTGGCTTGCAAAGGTTGGTTATGAAAGAGTACAGGAAATAGAAAATCCAGAATTAGCTCAAAAACGTATGAAAGAACTCTATCAAGCAAAAGGGTATTCTGAGGATTGGATTGAGAAGCGTGTTCGAGGTATCGCTGTACGAGATGAGTTGACAGATGAATGGAATAAAAATGACTTCAGATTTTTCAGAATCAACGGTTCGTAACTCGACGTAAGCAATTCGCGACAAGTTTTATATAGCTTAATACCTTTCTCCATCGCATGAAAAATCCCAAAGAATTCACGTTGTCCCTTGAAGCAGTTGAAGCGATTATGAAGAAGCACAAACTCGGAGAGCTTTCTACGATCCGCATTGTAGAAAAAGGNNCCGTAAAAGCAAAGGGAAAATTCCCGTACCTAAAATCATAGCGCTGGACACCAGCAAAACCATGCTTCACTGCAACTACAGCATCATGAACAAAATTGAGGGAGATGATCTTGATGATGTCTGGCAGACCATGAACGATGGGGAGAAAAAAGATGTCTGCTACCAGTTAGGAAGACTTCTTGCACAACTCCATGCGATTGAGATGAAAGCA
>DUFX01000008.1 GCA_013331695.1 Candidatus Woesearchaeota archaeon | reverse complement strand
AATATAGTCCATTTAAATACGACAAAAGATAGTTACTTTTTCTTTTTTTTAATTCTTAAAGATGTGTATTCTTGAACCGCAGTTAAGTATCAATTCTAAGAATAAAATCTGCTACCCCAGTACTAAGCGAATTTTGTGATTTTAGAACATAGATCTATATCTATTTAAATTCATTCCTTTNNGTTCGCTTCGCTCACTTCGCAGCAAGCTGCGGGGTATTCGGCGATTTTCAAGACGGATTTTCAGTCATTCCTCGATGAGTGTTGCAGAGCAACGGAGTATTAGACCCCCGATACCAGAACATTGTACGTAATGTTGTTCAACTGGTTTTTGGTGTGCTAAAAACTGATAACAGCAAACCTGAAGATTTAGAAAAATTATTTCCCCACCGTGATGCGTTAAGAAAAACATTTGTTGAGTAGGGATTAATGTTTCGAATCACCGCACACCAAAAAACAGTGCTTCTTTATAAATCTCAACATCCCCTTGGGCAAACTTTTTTAAAGAATCTCAAACTTCCCATGAATGGGGATGGTATGGGATTAGCAATAAAAAGACAGGACTTTGGACGGTTAGGCATTCTTATATTACTCTTTGTACTCATAGTACTCCTGCCTTCATGCACAACCCAGGATGTAAAACAAGAGCAAAAGGCTGCACCAGAAGAACAAAAACTGGAGGATTTCTCAACGAAGCAAGAAATAAACAAAACGACTCCTCAAGAAAAAAGACCGGTGAAAGAAGACTCACCGTCCATTTTAGAACAAGCTGACAATGCATCCATCATTGGTATTCCCCGTTTCTTCCAGCGCAGAGAATCGGCACGCGTCACCCACATCAGCGATGAGCTTATTAACATGAGCTACCGTGAGAATAACCGCCAAGTGCAGTTTAAGGTTGTTAATTTTGAACAGGATGATGGAGTGAGAAAACGAACGATTAAATACTGTTTTGACAAAGACAGTATCTTCTTCAAAAAAAGAGATATTGTCCACTATCATATTTCTACAGAAGTATGCAACACCTATGGAAAACCGTATGTTGCTTTGCCCATTAAGATAGAGCGTGAAAGCTAAGACTCTTGATGCGGTGATGGTTTTTGTTTACGAGCAACCCAAACTATTTCCGCAACTTAAGCATTTGTAGCAACTCCCGCTTCTCACGGTAATATTACCGCAGGTATTACAGGCAGGAGCATCGCCCATCATCTTGCTGAGCTGATTGCTTAATGCATTATTCGTTGAAGCGTCTGCGGCAACCTGAGCAAGTTCTTGCCGTGCATCAGCTTTGATCTCGCCGGTTTTTAGGGAACCTGCATCCTTCCGAGTATCCTTCTGCAGTTGATGCGTGGGTTGCACATGCACGATATCCGTCTTTCCCAGATATTCCATCCCCAACACTCTAAAAACAAAGTCAAGAACTGAGGTACATGTTTTCACATTCGGATGCGAGGTCATGCCATTCGGCTCAAAGCGTGTGAATGTAAACGTCTCCACATACTCGTCAAGCGGAACACCCTTGCGCAAGCCAATGGTAACTGCCTTTGCAAATGCTGTCATCATGCTGTTGTATGCAGAGCCTTGCTTGTGCATTTCAATCGTTAATTCAGCAGGAGTTCCCTGGACAAAATTGCTCGTTCGGAAAGCAACTGGATGTCCTGCAATGTTGGTTTCAACCGTTAATCCTGTTCGGACAGAAGGAAGTATCAGCTCTTGCTGATCATGATGCAACTGCAACGATGCATCCTGTTTTGATTCAGAAAGCTCTTTCCCCTGGGTTTTGGACTGGAGAGGCTGGCTGAGTTTGCATCCGTCACGATAGAGCGCAACTGCTTTTAATCCTAATTTCCAGGCTTCAATGTAGATCTGTTCAATATCCTTCACGGTTGATTCGTTGGGAATATTGACGGTCTTAGAAATTGCACCCGAGATAAACGGCTGGACAGCAGCCATCATCTTGACATGGCCCATCGGCTCAATGAAGCGTTCTCCAAATCCACATTTATTTGCACAGTCAAAAATATCATAATGCTCTTCTTGGATATGCGGAGCTCCTTCAATGGTCTGCGAACCTCCAACATATACGAGGGCTTCTTGAATCTGATGAGGAGTGAGGCCTTTTTGAGCAAGCACCTTGGCATTTATATGGGGGGTCCATTCGTCAAGACTCTTCATCTTGAGCACATAGGCTTCTGCTTCTTTGATTTGATCGTCGGTATAGCCTAATTTTTTCAGCGCATCTTTATTGATATGGGGGGCATTTTCCAGACTGCCATGACCAAGAATGTAGTTGATAATATCCTGGCGCTGGGTTGCGTTGTATCCTAGTTTTTTTAAGGCACGTTCGATGGAGTTATTCACAATCTTGAAATATCCGCCTCCGGCAAGCTTCTTCCATTTAACAAGGGAGAATTCAGGTTCAACACCGGTAGTATCGCAGTCCATCAACAAGCCAATGGTTCCGGTAGGAGCAATAACCGTGGTTTGGGAGTTGCGATAGCCATATTTTTCTCCAAGATGCACAGCGGCATCCCAGGATTCACGCGCTGCATTCAGGAGGTCTTCATGGCAGAAGCGCACATCAATTTTGTACGCAGCATCACGGTGCTTGTTCATAACCTTCAGCATGGGTTCTCGATTTTTTTCAAAGCCATTGAAGGGCCCGGTCAGAGAAGCAAGTTCGGCAGAGGTTGCATAGGCGTCGCCGCACATGATTGCGGTGATGGCACCGCCGATGGCCCGCGCTTTCTCACTGTCATACGCAATGCCATTGATCATCAGCATCGTTCCCAGATTTGCATATCCCAAACCAAGAGGACGATAGTCATGGCTGTTCTGGGCAATAGGTTTGGTGGGATAGCTTGAGAAATCCACCAGCATTTCCATTGCGGTAAGGAACACACGCACGGTATGTTTGAATGCATCAATTTGAAAATTTCCTTCTTCATCAACATACTTCATCAAGTTGATCGAAGCAAGATTGCATGCACTATTGTCTAAAAACATAAACTCACTACAAGGATTCGATGCGTAAATTTTATCAGTATGCGAGCATGTATGCCACTCATTAATGATGGTATCAAACTGCACACCTGGATCTGCACATTCCCAGGCAGCCTGGCAGATTTGATTCATCAAATCGCGGGCATTGAATTCGTCAACAACTGCCCCGGTTGTCCGCATCGTTGTTTTCCATTTAGTATTCTCAAGGACAGCGTTCATAAAACTGTCAGTGATCCTTATGGAATTATTTGAGTTCTGGCCTGAAATGGTTTTGTAGGCTTCCCCATTGAAATCTGCGGGATATCCTGCTGCAATCAGTGCACGTGCTTTTTTTTCTTCTTTGGATTTCCAGGTGATAAAATCCATAATTTCGGGATGATCAAGATCCAAGCAGACCATTTTTGCTGCGCGCCGTGTTGTTCCCCCTGATTTAGTAGATCCTGCAGCCCGGTCAAAGACTTCCAAGAAAGACATGAGACCTGAAGAGGTTCCTCCTCCGGAAAGTTTTTCCTGTCTTCCCCTAATTTTTGAAAAGTTGCTTCCGGTTCCTGAACCGTATTTGAACAGCCGTGCCTCAGCTTTGACAAGCTCATAAATTCCCATCAAATCATCTTCAACAGCCTGAATAAAACAAGCAGAACATTGTGGCCTTTCGTAATTGTTGGAAAGCACATCTACTTCGTTGCCGTCAAAATTCCAGTACCAGTTTCCTGTCCCGCCGGAAATGCCATATTGGTGGAACAAACCGCAGTTAAACCAAACAGGAGAATTGAAGGCGCCGCGCTGGTTGATGAGAATAGAGATGAGTTCGAGTTCAAACACATCTGCTGATTCTTTGTCAGCAAAGTACTGATGTTGCTCCCCAAAATGCCTCATCGTATTTGCGATACGATAGCAGACTTGCTTTGCACTGGTTTCTCTTCCGATTTCAGGAACACCGCGTTTTCTAAAATATTTTGAAGCGATAATATCCGTAGCAAGCTGGGTCCAAGAAGAAGGAACTTCAACATCTTTCATTTCAAAAACAACACGACCATCAGGTTCGGCAATCACGGACGTGCGTTTTTCAAAAACAAGCTCATCATAAGGATGCAAGTTGGGTTTGGTAAAAAACGGTGTAAACGAAAGTCCTTTTCGTGCAGGTTGTTTTAATTGTTGTTCAGAAAGTGAACCCCATACTCTTGTCTTGTCGATCATATCCATCACCACTTCACTGCTTTTCTTTTAAGGTCAGCTTGAAACACGGCGAAGAGCATACCGAATAGCACGCATTTGTCGTCGGAGCCAGATCACCCAGCTCTTCAAGATATTGTGCCTCAGAAATTTTTTACCCACAACATCTTGTGGTTGGCACGAGTTTTTTGTGTCTCGTTCTCTATTTAAAGTTTGTTGTTGATTCAAAAGAGTTTATAAATTTGGATACTCAAGTGTATAGATTTGGAGATTGGTATTATTCGGGGGTGGAAACAGGAAGATGGAAAATAAATACAAAAGGATAGGAGAAACTGATACGTTACTAAGGTGATGGGGTGATTAGGCCTCCCACATCTCAACAACACGATCAACAAGGGTGTCTAAGAAGGTTTCTTGATAGGTAATAATTAGTTTAACCAGCTCTTCTTTGTCAATGGACAAGGAATAACGAGTAGTTCTTCCTTCTTTGCTGCACGTTACAACGTGAGATTCTTCAAGTTTTTTCAGATGCCATGAAATGGTTGAAGGTGAAACGTGAACACGTTCACAGAGTTCTTGGTGCTGGCAGGAATCATTAATAAGCAGAACAAGAAGTATTTTGCGCATACTTTCTTGCCTCAAGAGGCTTAAGATTTTTTTATTTTCATGCTTAAATACCTGAGGAAAATAGCGCCGTGTATTGCCTTCACGTATTTCAGACAAGAGACCTCCTTTAACAAGATAATGAAGATGATAGCTGAGTGTACTTGGTGCGAGCTTGCTGATACGTTCCAGCTCTCGGAAATGACAACCTGCATACCGAATAACAAGAGAAAAGATCTTTTTTCTCACAACTAATGCAAGCACCTTGTGTTCGCTTTCATAAGGTGGTCCAGAAACCATACACCAAACCTCATTTTTTTAATAAGCCAACAAAAAAGCACAGCAAGATAACAAAGTTTAATGCACTTGCCACAGGATCAACCCAGGACCACTCTGCAAAAAAGAGTTCATGTGCAGTCAAGAATCCTTTCACTGCAAAAAGAAAAAATGCAATGCAAACATAGAGGAGACGCTTTCTTTGATCTCGCTGGTATGCAAGGAGTGTAAGGATAAACAAAACAAGCGCTAGGATTCCGCTTCCGAGATTCAGGAGCTTTTCTAATTCAAAGCCAAAAAGCTCAGGGTCATCATGCAGTTCAAGCGTATCGTGTTCTTCAGCGAATGCAAGAGGCAAGCTTATAAGAAATATCAAAAGGAGAATATCCAAAAAGAAATAAGATGAATTTTTCATTTTCATGATCAGGTCCCTCCTCGTCAATACCTATAAGAGTGGGATAGCATGGGATTTATAAATCTTAGTCCCTCCCGCTTAATCCCTCTCAACACCCATAACCTCACCGGTTTCTTTGCTCACCAGAACATCAATCTCGTCGCTTCCTTTTCGAATTTCCACTTCATACGTGTCTCCTTTATCTTCAAAGTCCGTTACTCGTCCGCCGCTCACATGATCAAGGGCAATTTGTTTTGCTTGTTCTTCGGTGACAGGAGAGCCATCTTTCCTTTCCAGCTGATCGGAGTGTGTGGTTGATCCTGCTTTGCGCTTTTGTTTTGGTTCTTCAAATTCTGGTGCTGATTCATCATCTTCGTCATCGTTTTCGTCTTGTGTTTCTCGTTCTACGCCCAGAATAGCTCCTGTCAACATATCAATCAGAACGTCTGTTTCTTCACCATTTGTCTGCACTTCAACTTCGTACACATATCGACCATTGATTTTGCTTGCTTCAACATCAGTCACTTCGCCTTTGACCTGTTGTAAGGCAAGACCTTTTGCTTGTTCAGCCGAGATGTTGGGTCGAATAAGTTCCAACTCTTTTTTTCCAAGTTCATCCTCACGTTCTACTTTGAGGATAGCTCCCGTTGCAGCATCGATCGTTACTTCAGTTTCACTCGTTGGGCTTTCTTCAACTTCAACAATATAGACTAACGTATTATTTTCCTGTTTTTGTTCTATCTCAGTTACTTTTCCTTCTGCAACTTGTAAAGCAAGTGCCGTTGCTTGTTCGGTACTCATAAGAACCAAAGGAGCAGAATTTGCGAGATGGGTTCCTGCAAATGCTTCTGCAGGAGCACGTTGCTGTCGCGGGGGTGGAGATTGCGTCACGCATCCACTCATAACGAGTATGACCATAATCAACGTTCCTAAAGTCAGTTTCAAGATAATGTTTTTTGATAGCGTATGCATGGTATCCCCCCGGTTACACATTGAGTATCCATGAAAGATAGGCACCGAAGTTTAAATAGTTGGTAGGTCAAGGATAGAATGATTACAAGAATGGCGTGATAGAAAAGTTTAAAGAGTGAAACAAAACTCCAGAAGAACATGGATACTCCATCACTTACTGAAACCGTAACCCAAGCTTGGGAAGCTTTGCCAGATAGCATACGAAACGTTGCGGTAAGAACGTATGTTGCAGCACCGCTTCTTGCGCCAACACTTGCGTATGCAGATACCATTCCTAAAACCTATCCCGGTCCTAAAGATTTTGTTATGATAACAGCAGGATGCGCGGTTACGGGATTCGTTGTGGCAATAGGTGAAGGATTAATGAGGCATGAGAAAATCCCGGTGTGGGGCCGTGCACTTGCGCACGTACCGACAGCAGTATTAGCAGGAGCATATGTTGCTTCAATTCTTAAGCAGTATGGGTAATAAAATTCTAAATCCTACTTCCTTGATGATACTGTGAGTAGATCGCATACGGTAAAAAAGTAGCCATAGCCATGCTAAACGTTGCCAATCCTGAGTAAAATGCTTCTGGCGTACCAAGAAAGGTATGATAAGCCCAGTTTACCATAAACGTGAAGGTGCTTGGATAAAGTGTTGCTTCGAGAGTTCTCTGTACTCTACCAACGGGGCGATGGTTGAAACGACGGGACATCCATACACCAACACCACCCAGGGTCAGGGTGTACAAAAACTGACGTGCACCTGCAGCAAGCATTTCTTCGTTGCCATGACTGTGATTAACGACAGCGACAACACCGCCTGTAACAACGCCGCCTGCAGCAGAAACGAGAAAAGAATTGAGTTTTCTTTGAGAAGATAATGCATGGACATCTTGATCGAGTGACATGGTAAAACCCCTTAAATCCTTTAAAATCAAAAAAACTGATGCCCCTGCGAGGATTACCACATAAGAACCAAGGTTCTTATCATCTCCTACCAGAGGATTTTCTCGCTACACTCGAAAATCAAAATAACGATCAAAATAACGAATGCCCCTGCGAGGATTTGAACCCCGGTCACAAGCTGNNCCATCCTTCACCCCAAAGCCGGCAGCAGCGAGGTTGTCACGAACAGTACGTGCACAACTATAGGTTGTTAAGATCCCTCCTGACTTCATCGAAGCAAAGATATCTTTGAAAAAATCAAGTGTCCATAATTCAGGGCATTTCTGCGGTGAAAAAGGATCAAGAAAGACACAGTCAAACTGAAAGTTTTCCAGCAATTTAATCCGTTCGCGTGCATCGCCCAGCAGAAGTTCAAAGCGAAGCAGGGGTTCATGCGCAGTAATAATCTCGTTAAAGAAAAAAGGCTGATTTGTTTTGATGATCGTTTGAAGTTGAGGATACGAACGAAAAACCGCTGCATCAATCTCGAGCATCTTCTGCAAAATTGCAGGATCATTCTCAAGCCCCACGACCCACACCTTGCAGTTTGCATTACCAGCATAAATCGCATCCAGTGCAGCTCCGGTATTATATCCTAAACCAAAACAAACATCGAGAATCCGAAGCTGTCCTCGTTGCGCAAGAGCCTCAAAATGGCAGGGTTCAACAAACTTCTTGATAGCTTCTTCTTGAGCTCCAGAAATCGAATGATACGTTTCTTGGTACTGTTCGCTACGAAAAGTTACCGATTGATCTTGGGTGATAACTCGTTCCATGGTTACGGATACCCGGTATGATACCTTTTAGGTGATTTATATACTGGAGCAAAGGAAAGTATATAAAAGCTTACCTTCCCCCACCATGTATGAAACCAGCCCCTACAGCTTCAAAAGGACCGATTGCCATTCTCGCCTGTGAAGCAGGAAAACCCTTTGCCCTTAAAATTGTACACTACCTCGAACAGCGCTTTGGACAGGAGGGGGAGAATAATGGAGATAGTTTTCTGGTTCCTGTGAAAGAAACCCACTTTGGATCATCAGAAATTAAAACTGAAATTCTGGAAAGCGTCCGCGGAAAAGATGTGTACATTGTTCAGGATGTTGAAAACAGCATCTGCGGGCAATGGGAAGATGTTCCTGCAGATCGTATTGATCCTGCACCCCCCACCCATCAGGCAAGAGTCTTCCGCACCTATACGGTGGATGAGAATTATCGGGCCTTGACAACACTCGTTGATGCTGCGCGCAGATGCGATGCAAAACACATCACCATCGTTATACCAACATTTCCTTATGCACGCCAGCATAAAGCGTTGGGAAGAGAAAGTATTACTGCATCGGTTGTTGCACGCCAACTTGAAGATCTTGGTGTCAAGCGCGTGATGACCGTTGACATTCACAAGCCGGAAATTGGGGGATTTTTCAGAAGAGCAATTCTTGATAATTTTATGCCAGGAAAACGCATGATGCACTGTGTGCAGCAACTGGAAGGATATCAAAAAGAACGCACCACCATCTCCTCAGCAGACCAAGGGGGGGTTTCGCGGGCAAACTTCTTTGCACAAACCATGGGAGTTCCGGTGGTAACCATTTACAAACAGCGCGACTATTCACAACCGAATGTTGTAGAAAAAGCTGACCTGTTGGGAAATGTTCAATGGATTGCAACAACCAGCACGCCTGCACAAGAAGGAAGAGAGGTGATTATTCCTGAAGATATGATTGACACCGGAGGAACAATAGTCAAAGCCTGCGAGCTTCTTATTACCAAAGGAGCAAAAAGTGTTCTTCCGATGTGCTCACTGCCATTGTTCAATGGAAAGGCTCTCCAGCGCATGGACGAGTTGTATGCAAAACAGATGATTCGCGGAGTGATGGGAACGAATGCAGTGTATCACGGCGAAGATTTTAAGAATAAGCATCCCTGGTATCTTGAAGTTCCGATTGATGATTTGATTGCAGAAGCCGTGTATCGGATTAATCATGTCATGGCAATTACGGATTTGCTTTCGTAGCAGTAAAGGTAGAAAAGGTAAACATAAGGTGATGGAATGGTTCAACGAAGGGGGAAATTAGCGATTTACGCAACGAATTCTGGAGTACAACTTGCCGAAGGAATTTGTCGGGAACTGGAAAGATATGCCCGGGAACGAAGAGACTTGTTGACAGGACGACCGCTGAGTTTTGATGAACGAGATGAACAGGGGGGTATTGAACGGTTATTAGAGCACGTTGAGGAAGAACGTGAGATCAGAGGGGAAAAAAAGAGGGTGATTGCGGGAGATACGATCCTCAAAGAACGAGAGATCAGAACGTTTAGTGATTCAGAAGTTAATGTGATTGTAGAAGAAAGTGTGCGGGGCCGTGATTGTTATGTTGTCACCTGCCCTTATGAACCGCCAAGTGTTGCACTCAAAGGGGCTGATGCACTGCTTTCAGAAATGTTAAGAAGTGGTACAGAAAGAGAGGTGCAGGAGATTCTTCAGAGAAGAGGGAAAGCTGAAGAAAAACTTGCGCGAATTCAGCAGTGCTATGAAAACGCATGGAAAGCCGGTAAGGTTCGAGAAGTTTTAGCACAACTTGCAAATGGGAGAACCATTTCTGAAAATATCATGGAAGCATTAATTCTTGTTGACACACTTGAACATGCCGGACACCGCACACTGGTCGCACCGTATGATGCGTTTGCCCGCCAGGATGTTCAGAGAGAGCGGGAAAGTTTGACGGTTGCGCTCATGGCAAAGCTCTGGAAAGCTGCAGGTGTTAACCATAAGATTGTGATGGACGTTCATTCAAGACAGCAGGCAGGAGCGTATCGTGCAGTCGGCCTTCATTTTGATAATTTGTATTCCACCTCGCTTTTGCTCCGCATTCTTCAACAACAGTACGGAGAACATTTAGAAAAATTTTCTCTGCTCGGCCCTGATGCGGGCATTGGAAAAACTATAGCATATTATGCAAAGAGACTTGGAATTCAAGCATTTGGAATAGGGGTAAAAGTAAGAGATTATGATCATCCCGATACCATAACGCAGAAAACAATTATTGTGGGGGAGGTAGGGGAATATAATGCCATCTTTGATGATATGATTGCAAGCGGTGGCACGATGGAAGCCATGATTGAACCCGTACTCAAGCAGACAAGAAACCCCGTTACAATTATTGCTGTGCATCCCCTTTTTACAGGAGATGCGGTGGAACGCTTTGACCGCTTGTATCGTGAAGAAAAGATTTCAGGTGTATGGGTTGTTGGTACGATCAAACGCAATCAGATATTTCAAGATCAACATCCATGGTATCACGAAATTGCTCCAGAACGCCTCCTTGCACAAACGATATACCACCTTAATATGAACCTTCCTGTTCCTGACGTGTATCAAAAGGCATGAAGAGGAGAGCGATTTATGATCATACGTTATTACCCTAGTTTACCGCATCATCATACTTCCCCAAGCTCATCTGCCCCTTGCGTTTTCCTTCAGGAATCATCACTTTTTCAGGTGCAAGCTCCTGGCCTACTTGTTTCTTCAGCGACAAAGCAAGCGCCTTTCCAACAAGCTGTGCAAGCTGAACCACATCTGCTTTTTTGACTTCGCCGAGATCTTTGATGCCGTTGTTGAATAAAAGCCGAGCACGAACACGGCCAATGCCCTGCAGGCGAAGAAGCGGAAGAAGCTCCTCACGCACCCCATACTGCATGCGGAAACGCATTTTCATCAACTCTTTCACGATGCTCTGCATCTTCAGCAGTTTCGCAAGTTCTTCTCCTGAATACAACAGCCAATCAGCAATAGCAAGCTTTGCCCGGATCTCGCCGGGCCGAATATCATATTTTTCCAGCAGATGATCTTCTTGGTTTTCATCGCACCAATCTGCAAAAAAAGATGCAGTCTTGATGCTGTATAGGTACTCGTCATGCTGAAGATCATACACATCCGGTTCTTTTTCCAGAACCTCGTCCTGCTTCTCAATCAATCGTGCTTGATACGTTTCCCACTCTTTTACGCGAATGCGAAGAAGAGGCCGCATTTCCAGACGGTTGGAGATCAGATGAAGAAACGAAAAAGAAGTGAGATAACCCGAATAACCTGGCGTCCCTCCTGCTTTCTGAAGCGCAACAATCATCTGATGTGCAGTCAAGGGATCAAGATAGAGCTGGGCAACACGCACACCGATCAGTGTTGCACGAAGGCTCTCTTTACTCAGTTCTGAAGCACTTACAAAATCATGGCGAGCTTTGGTTGTCGAGCTGGTAATGAATCCAAATTCTTCCAAGAGCGCCAGCATCTCATCAATAATACTTTCAAGCTTCTGCATATCTTGGAATTGGTGGGCCCAGAAGGTTTTTTCAAAAAATGCAAGGAGCTGTTGTTTGTTGTTGACAAATCCTGCTGCAATGAGAGAGAGCAGATACGTTCGTAAAACTGGCTGGACAGCAAGCTTGGAATAAATTTCCTCAGGAACACCGCAGACATAGCGGTCATAGATTTCCTCTTTTTCAGCCTCGGTTTTTGCAACAGCAACGGCTTCTCCGAAGGTATCGTAGGAAGGCCTTCCGCTTCGTCCTGCCATCTGTTCGTATTCAAGCACCGGAATCCACTGCATTCCTCGGGGAGCTTGATAACGCTTGAGTTCTTTCAGAATGGTGCGAAAGGACGGCAAGTCAACACCTGCCGCCAGTGTTGGCGTGCAACAAATAATTCTAATTTTTCCTTCTCGAAAGCTGTCTTCAATCAATTCTTTTTGCTTTTGCGTCAATCCTGCATGATGGAAAGCGATTCCACGTTCAACGCAATACGCAAGACGAATGCATTGCTTGGTGGGATGAGGAAGGACGTGTCCAATAGTTTCTGCAAGTTCAACAAGTTCGGCAGAGGATGTGATGCCAGAAGGTGTGTTTTCTTTTTTTAGTTTTCTTGCAATCTCCTCAGCGGATTTTTCTGCAGATCGTTTAGAATGAGAAAAAACTAAGGCCTGCTTTCCCTGTTCGATCGTGTACAGGGCAAGATTCAATGTTTCATTATCGGTAGGTTGAGAGAGGGTATACGACGCCGGAGAAGCGTGAGAAGAGGAAGGAGAGGGAGGAGAGAGGGAAGAGGCATCCATACAAAAATAAAAAAGAGCAGGAGTATTTAAATCTGTTCGCAATCTCACAGTCTCCTTGCAATTTACTCCTGCTCTTTGGGCGATGGCTCGGCCGCTGGGGGATCCTTGGTTTGAGAAGAGTGAGGGGAAGGGGGGGGAGAAAGGCGAGGAACATGCGGAGCATGACATGAGGAATCATCAACAGGAGAAAGGTGTTCAACCATGCTGGGTGATTTCTTTTCCCTGATCCAGCTTGATTTTTGCCGGCTGTTGGATGAGGGGGGAAGGGGCTGTGCTAAAAATTCCTCGCGTTTGAGATCTTCAATTACATGATAGCATCGCGTTTCAAGAATCGGAAAGCGTGCTTCAATGTGGTCAATGAATTGTTCAAAATGAAAAAGGCTGGAAAAAACAACATCAACCATAAAGTCGTAGCCGTTGTTAATTTTATACAGCGAATTCACATGGGAATGATGAAACAAAAATCCTTCCAATGCCTTTTTCTCTTCTTTCTGCACACGGAGCATAACGGTTACACGCGTTCCATAATTCAATTTTGCAAAATCAATCAGTATCGTATATTTTGAGATCACGTTGTTGTAACGGCGTGCAATCTGATCGTAGAGGGTTGAGACAGGTATGTGAGTAAATCTGCTCAATTGCGTTAAACGCATGCGTGCATTTTTCCGCAAATATGCAATGACTAACAGTTCTTTTTGTCCAAGTTCTACCATATCCAACACCTCTTGACTGATNNGATATAGACTTAATCACTATTTTCTATAGTATACTCTATAATTCTATAGAGTTAGAAATTTATATAGAGAAATCACTACCTTAATATAAACGAGAGGATATCCCATGTTCATGAAACGCAAACTGGTACGGCAAGGCGGTTCTGCAATGACGATTACCTTGCCATCAGACTGGGTGAAACGCTTCAAGCTTGAGGGGGGAGATGAAATTGACCTTGAAGAACAACAAGGAAAGTTAATTATTAGCACTGAAGCGGGAAAAAAAGAGAATAGTATCGAACTTTCTGTTTCAGGATTAGGGCCGATGGTCAAACGCGTACTGGGTGCTTTGTATAAAACAGGATATGATGAATTTTCTATTCGTTTTGAAACACCCGAAGAATTTGAAACTGCCCAGCAGGTCATTCGAGAGCAGTTTGTAGGTTTTGAATTAGTAGACCATCAAAAAAAACGCTTTGTAGCACGCAAAATCAGCACGATTGATAGCAAAGAGTTTGATACGCTCCTGCGCAGAATGTTTATCATTATAAAAGTGCTGGGAGAAGAACTGATTGAAGCAATCAAGGAGAAAGATAATGCCCAGCTGAAGATGCTTGCGCTGAGAGATAAAGATGTCAACAAGCTTGCTGATTTCTGCAGAAGAACTATCAATGTGTATGGCGCCATCCAATTTAAGAGACCCGGACCGCTGTATTTTATCGTCGAACAGCTGGAGAAAGTGGGAGATTATTATCGTGATTTGTGTCTTGAGTTGAGCAGGCGAGATTTGAACACGGCAGGAGTTGATCTGGAGTATCTCAAACGTGTAAATCTATTGTACACCAAAATCTATGAACTCTATTTTCAGTTTGAAATGGAACAGCTTCCTGAACTCCATGCACTCCAAAAGAGCATCAAGGAACAAGCGCAGGAGCTTCGCAAACAGGAGTATGACCCGCTGGTTCTTCATTATCTCCAGGCCATTGCAGAGAGTGTGTTTGATATGCATGGACCTTTGCTGACGATGAAGATGTGAGAGTGACGAAGAGGGAGAAAGAAGACAGAAATTACTTCCCGCTCACAATCTCAACCACATCACCGTGCTGAAGATGATAGTCTTTGCCCATTGGCAGTTTTGTTTTCACATTAATAGCACGGATAAAGTATTTTCCAAAATCAGTGTGGAGTTTGTAAGCAAAATCCACAGCTGTTGATTTGGGAGGCATCAAAAAACAGTCAGGCAGACAATTTCCTTTGCTGTCTTCGAGTTTGCTCACGCCACCTGGATACACAGCAATATACTTCAGAAGGTCAAAGACTGCATAGTTCAAAACAGTTTGGACTCCCGTACTTCCATATATATCAAGCACGTTCTTCTTGATAAATTCCAGCGCTGCTTTCTGCTTATCATTTAAGAGTTGAGGTTGTTGAATCGTGAAGGTGTTCTCGCCAGGAGTGTACGCAATCAATCCTTTCTTGGAAGCTTCACGCAGTGCAATCTCGCTTTCACCGCTGCAAGGAACCAGTTTGTATGCAGGAAACTGTTCTTGGAGACGCTTGAAATTTGCCTCTGCCCCCGGTATGTCAATTTTGTTTGCAGCAATCACCATCGGTTTTGTCTTTTTCCGCAATGCACAGGCAAGTTTTTCTAATTCCACATCGGTCCATTTTGTAAGATCCTCACTGAGCTTCAGCTGAGAAATCATATCTTTGATCATATCTTCCGTGACACCAAGACCAGACAGCTGAGCACCGAGTGCTTTTGCAACATCCTTTTTTTCTTGATGAATAGTCCGTGCAAACCGCTCCCAACCCTTTTTCATGACACCCAGGTACCACATATCCAACTCTACTTCCAGGAATTTGATATCGAGTGCAGGATCATAGCTTCCTTTATCAACCGGTTCCCCATACGCATTCATACTTCCCGAAATGTCAATGACATGAATCAGCGCATGCGCTTGTCTCAGATCATCAAGAAATTGATTGCCTCTTCCTTTTCCCAGGTGTGCATCAGGAACAAGACCTGCAACATCCATCAACTGCACCGGAATAAAACGCTGATGCTGAATGCATGATCCCATTCGCGGATGGCATTGTTTGTTGAAATCTTGATCTACACAGCGAATTTTAACATAGCCAATCCCGCTGTTGGGATCAATCGTAGTAAAGGGGTAATTTGCAATTTCTACATCTGCGAGGGTTGACGCTTTAAAAAATGTTGATTTTCCAGCTGAAGGCTTTCCCACCAGTCCAATGATCATACCTGCAATGTTCATAGGGTATCACAGAGCCAACACAGAGTTGCACTTTAAAACGTTATTCTTCGCTTCCACCACAGCCAGCCAATCCACAGCACGCCCAGACCCATGTCTAGGGTTGCAAGGAGGATCTCCCAGCGCACAAATGTTGGCTGAGTAAAAACNNGGGAGGAAGGAAGACATCGGCAATCAAATGGGTTGCGATACCAAACATAACCAGCATCGCAAAGTGTCGAGGTCGAAGTTTACTGAGCACAGGATATTGTTTTTGATACCACTGGGAAACAAGATAAACAACGAATCCTATAACCAGCATAAAGACGAGACTATGCGTCACAGTTC
>DUFX01000063.1 GCA_013331695.1 Candidatus Woesearchaeota archaeon | reverse complement strand
TGCAACCAGTTCGCTTGGTGAAGCACATGCAGATATGCTTGTACAACAAGCACCTGTGGAACCAGTGTATGCACGCGTTGCAGAACAAGAAGAAGCCATGCGCGAAGCTGCATCACGAGAGCTCGTGCAGAGAATTGTGAAAGATGAAGGAGAAGAAGCATTCCGTGTTGAAATTGTTGCGAAAGAAGAGGTTGTTCTGCCACCCATCGCGAAAAGACCTCCGGTAGAAGATCGTGTACAAAATAATGTCATGCTCCTCGAAAACGAGGAATTCAAGTTGCAACCAGGACCTGTACGAGAAGGTGTTGCTCCGATTCAACAACGACTAGAAGTCTGGGTTGATCGGGATACAGGGGAGATTAAAGCAATCGGAAGCTTTGAACAAGTTAGAGAGGTTGCAACAGATCCAAGCTTAACTCCCATTGCGCTTACACGAGATCACACAGGAAAGATTCATACGAGTGCCAGACTCGATGATCCCGTATATCTTACCAATCCAGAAGCACAAGCTGCGGTCAAGAGAACGCTTGACAGATATAATAGAATTGCAGAAGAAAAACGGCAGGCAGAGAAACTTGTACAGGTTGGAAAAGAAGAGTTTCCCTTTGAAGTTCCTCCGGAGTATCAACCCGATATCATTGCAAGCGCTCCTCCTCCGCCAAGTCTAGAGAAGCTTCCTGCAATACCGACACCTTCACAGCCAAAACTGCCAGCAGTTCTGATTGGCGAAGAGAAAACGGTTGTCGCGCAGGATTTGAGTAAAGTAAAGATTCCCGGCGAGGTTCGTGTTTCACCAGAAACGCCAGGAGAAATGCTTGCTCGTGAAGAGACAGGAATTGTTGATGCTGCTCAAATTGAAAGAGAAATGGAGATTTTGCCTGAAGCGATGCCGAGTGCACGAGCAAGACCTGTACAGGCACCTGCATCTGCAAAACAACTGACACCTGCACGTGCAGATAAACTGCAGATTGTTCCTGGCACAACACTTTCTCAGGATTATACAAATGCGTACCAGGCAAGGATGGGCTTTGCTGATGCAATAAGAGATGATTATGTTAAAGGGGGCGATCTTGCTGAATGGGAAGATGAACTGCAGGATCTGGTAAGACCAGTCGACAACTATGATCAGTACTTCCGCGCCAAAACAGAAAGGCCAAGGCTGTCTTTTGAAGTACAGCACGAACTTAGAGCAGATGCAGATGACATCATAGGAATTGCTGACCTCACAAGGAAACAAGCGCTTGACAATGCAGTGGCAGATCTGAATAAAAGACTTGCAGAAACAAAACTTGCCAGGGGAGAAAGAACTCAAGAGGCAATTGCTGAAGTGCAGAATCTGTATGCTGATTTCCATAGAAAAGTCGATGAACTGATCAGAGGACCAACTTCTGGTGAAGTGCGTCTGCTTGACAAACAACCCATCGGTGAAGGAAGTTGGGGTGAAGTATATCGAGTTGAAGTTAAAGGTATTGAAGGACCAACCGTTGCCAAGATAGAAAAAAAGACAAGCGCTTTCCGGGATGAAGCAGCAAAAGCAGAAATAGCAAAAAGCCAAGAGCTGAGTGGTCTCGTAACAAGTCCAAGATATTATGGAGAACGTGTCATCGACGGAAAACGTGCCTTGATCATGGAAGAGATTCCAGGAAAGAGCTTTAATCTCCATTATCCGTTTGATGCAACGCACGAAGAAGTGTTGGCAGGAGTTACTGATGAGTTGATCGAACAAGTCAGAAGAGAACTGCAGCATGCAGAATCACAAGGTTGGTTTTCTGGAGATGCGCAATTTAAAATTTCAGACCAAGGAAGGTATAGGGGGAAAGCAGTTTTCTATGATTTTGATATGTGGCAAAAAGGAAGACAGCCTCAAATGAGATATACGTCGCCTGACAACGCAGTAGAACTACTCCAAGCCATGAGAGCGCGTGCACGAAAAGCAGTGGAAACAAAAACAAGATACCCCTACACACCCGATATTGAAGCCGGCGTTAAAAATATGGATGATGAAGAATTGGCTGATATCCTTGAATTGTGGTTTGGAGTTCCTGAAACCAAATCAGTGCAGGTAATAGGCAACAAGAGAAGATTTGAAGTTCTACTCGAACAAGGTATAGATCCTAATGAAGTTTACCGCATAGCAAAACAAAGAGGGATGGAAGCTGCTGAACGTGCCGTACAAAAAGTTGCACCTTCAGTTCCGGCCCATGTTCCTACACCTCCTGCACAACCTGGCATCAAGCACATTGCAGAAGTGAAACGTTTAGCTGAAGAAGGAGACTTTGATACTGCTCTCACTTATCTTGCAAAGAATAAAAATGAAATGCAAACTGAGGATGCTGCAAGAATAGAAACGTTATTAGAAATCAGAAAAGACATGCGAGTAAGAGTTGAGAAAGATCTTTCTGATTGGCTCGATGATGCTGATGAGTTCTTAGAAACAGAAGAAGGAAAAGCATGGTATGCTCTCAACAAAAAATCAATATTCCACTGGCCACCTTGGAAACCAAGAGTAAATATGAACAAGTTAGGAAGAGCAACAGAACAGTATCCTCCCGTGTATCTTAACCATCTTGCTGAAAACGAACCAGAATTGTTAACATTCTTGAATGGAGGAGTGGAAACTGAGTTAGACCAGATTCTGAGAACCCGTGTTCGAGAAGTGAGCGAGTATCGAGAAGCACTTACTGCANNGTCTATGAACTCGGTTTTCAAGAAGCGACCCAACAAGAGTTGAGAAGATTAGGAGTGCGTGACATTCTAAGTCGAGCAAGTCAAGAACAGAAAGAATTAGAAAATCTTGCCCTGCCTGGTACAGCCATGGCAGATCTTGAAAGAAGAGGTTTTGGATTTGGCACTGCACGCCTTGTTGAGCTTGAAGATGGAAGAACGGTTGTTTGGAAGTTCGATAGTTCGAATGATTTCCTTGCATCAGCAATGGACATCGCATACAAACCAGGTTTGGAGGATGGAGGCAGACGGCAGTTTGCAATGGCAAGAATTCTTGATGAATTTGATACGGTTATGGTTCCCCGCATGAGGCGCATCCAAACAAAAGAAGGATATGGACTTATTGAAAGCGATTTTATTCCCAACTATCAGCAATTAGGGAAGAGTCCCTCTGAACAATTTAAGACGCTTGATGCATTGTTGATGCACGATGATCCTGCAAAGCGGATCACGCAGGCAGAGTATTATGAAATTATCAGACAAGGACAGGACCAAGGAATGATTAATCTTGTCTTTGGCGCAGGAGATGTAGAACTTGGATTTGTACAACTCCCCCATCAAGCTGGAGATAATCCTCGCACATATATTCGCATGGTGCGATTTGATGAAGAACAGGCATTCTTGGGTCTTCGTGATTACGGCATCCTCCATCAGACAGTAAGTCCTGAACCAGAGATCATTAAAAACGCGCTATTCAAACCGAATGATCATGTTTATGGACTATTCAATCGTGAGGAATTCTTTATTGACGGCGTCTTTGATATTGAACAAGCACAACGGAAATTTGAACCCATGGTTAAGAAACTGGATGAACTGCTTGCAGATGAGGATAGATTCCTAACAAAATTGCAGGCTTCGCATTATACTGAAGATGAAGCACGAGAGATTCTTGAGGGTGCCCGCAGAAATCTTCAGCGCATCAAAGACGAATTAATCGGCAAACAAGAAGGAATGCTTCAGAAGATGATTGATAATAATGGAGAGCTTCTTGCAACATCAACAGGAGGGTATATTTCTGTATTAGAGCGTCTGGATGCGTATCTCCCCCGGCAGCCTAAACGGCCAAGAATGAGGGATGCTGCTGCTACTACCCCCGGAGTAGTGGACGAGTTTGTTCCGAGAAGGATGAGAAAAGAAGCAGGTTTAGAAGCAGAATTCGAATTAGAACTGGATATCCCAGAGGGAACATTCGATGAACTTGAATTTCTCGCAAAGCGCGGAGATCCTGATGCTGAAGCATTATTCAAGGACATGCGGTGTGATATTGTAGGAGGTGCTATTGCAGGCATTGGAAGAGTATGTGAAATACAGGCTGTTGATGCAGATGATTATACTGAAAAGTTAAAACATGCAAATGCACTTCGCGCACGAGGCGGACCAAGCTTTACCGTGAAGCCGCCGAAAGGCATGCGAGGCGATCAGATCAAGATCATTGAACCACCGAAACTGAAACTCCAACCTGTACCGACGCCAACAGCAACGCCAACACCTCCACGACCTGAACTTGAAGCAACACAGATCATCAAACAGCCAATTCCTCCGGTTCCTTCACGTGTTACTTCACGCGGTGATCAAATCAGGCTCCTTACTGATGCAGAGCGTGAAGCGCTTGAAGCAGGAGGACTGGAAGCACGATTGAGAAGAACAGACTATGTCATACCTGATCAGTATATCAAACCAAAAGAAGTCCATACAGAAGCTATTGCTGCCTATCGTGCTGAATTGGCAAAACGAGGTGTTCCTCATGCTGTGGCAACCGGAGCCATTGACTTGGAAAAGGGCTTTTATTCAGGTGTCTTCAAAGGACATATTGATGGTGTAGCAGACGAGCTTGCATTGAAGGTATCAAAAAGCTTGAACCCCTCCGCTATTAAGAAATTTGAACAAGAAGCGCGGCAGCTTGCAGAAATTCAAGAAGTGCTTCCCACACCGCGCAGTTATGGTATCGTAGATCTTGACGGCGCTCCTGCCATAGCCATGGAACGATTCAAAGGACGTCCATTCAAAGACCGTTGGCTTGCTGACGGAAAAATAAATCCAGAAGACTTCAAAGGTTTAATCACAGAAAAAACAAGAAGCCAGCTTGAAGCAGGATTACGTGCTGCCAAGCAGGAAGGCTGGACGCTGACTGATGTGCAGTATGCTGTCATCACCGAACCGCAAGTGCTTGGATTTGGAAAACACAGGAGACTCTATGAGCCGGGAGATGTGATCTTCTTTGATGTAGGCGAATGGAGAAAGATGGATGTAGGTGGGCAGGAGGAGGTTATAGAAAAACAATTAGAAGTACTCGATGAGCTGGCAAGACGAGCGGATGAAACAGCAACACCGTCACGGCCTGAACTTGAAGCAACACAGATCATCAAACAGCCANNGGAATGCGTGACCTAAGAGATACGGGTGCAAGAAGCAAAACCATTACGATGGAAAAACTTGTAGAACCTGATACTGTCGTTGCAAAACTCGGCTTGAATAAAGCAAGAGTTGTTACCTATCACGATGGAAGAAAAGCAATCGTAAAGGTAGATACTTCAAATCCCATGGTCACAAAGAAATCCGGTCTCAGCCTAACGGATGGAGGACGACGACAACTAGGGATGGCAGGGATCCTTGATGAAGCAGGAGGCATTCATGTTCCTGGTATGAGAAGGATTCAATTCAGTGATGGTTCAGGAGTTATTGAAGCAGAATTTGTTGAAAACTACCAAGTCCTAGGAAAAGCGCCAAAAAAAATAAGACAGAATTTAGAAGGTATACTCTGGAAGAATAGACTCACGATCCAACAGCAGCAACAGCTTGAGAAAGAGTTGAGGAGGCAGGGAGTTATCAATCTTCTCTTTGGCGCAGGCGATGTCGAAGTCGGAATGCGGACACTCCCTGATGGGGCAGTTGAACTCGTTCGATTTGATGAAGAACAAGCGTTCTTAGGATTATATGACTATCCGGTTGTTCATGAATTCGCTGAGAATCCGAAAGAGCTCGATAGAAGCATAAACACTGCGAATGATTATATCTTTGGACTCTTCAAAAAAGAAGACTACTATGAAGAAGGATTGTTTAATCCTGTCAAATTCAAAAACGACTTTGAAGAAGTGGTCAGAAACCTTGAGCCACTGTTTGAAAACGAACAGAGAATCGTGAACCGTTTGACAGGCGCGGGGTACACTGCAGGAGAAGCAATAACGATCTTCAACAACGCAAGGAAGAACTTTCAGCGATTCAAAACTGAAGTTGCTGATGGTGGCGGCGGTTTCTTAGAAAAAATGATCAATAATGATGGACAATTGCTTGCAACAACAGATGGGGCATATCTCAGCGCAAAAGAAAGAAAATTTCCAGGCTACAAACGTCCAGAATTTTCTTCTCATCCTTTGAAGCGAGGAAACATGCGCACCGAAGGACAAAGCGGAGTGATTGCCAAATTTACTCCGAAAAAAGAACGGGCAGCAAGACTAAAGTCTGAACTTCGTTCAGCACAGCGGGCAGATGGAACGGTTGATCTTGAAAGAGTTGCTGCTCGAGAGCCTGACTTGAAAGATATTATTACACGAGCGGGATGCAGAAGAAGAAATATTGCAGGAGGCGCGTATGAAATGCTTGCTGTAGGGCCGTGTGCTGAACGTGTCTTTACTGCAACAACGCCTGAAGAGTTTGCAGAGCAGGATGCATTAGCTAAGGCGTTGAATGAAGCACTGGAAGAAATTGGAGATACGCAACGGATTGTTGTAGAACCGGGATTTGCAGATGAGACACTTCCGACAGTGAGAACCTTTACGCCGCCTGAACCTATTGTTGGACAAACTCCGGTGCAGTTAGAGATGCCAGCAGTAAAGCCACCCGTAAAATCATCTGATGACGCAGGAATGTGGGCTGTGCCACCTGAACTACAAGAAGAATTGCCCCCTCTAAGACCGAAGGATGCAAGAGAAATCAAACTGACACCCCCAGATTTGGAAAAATTGAGAGCAGCGAAAATACAAGAACCAGCACCGGTTGCTCATGCGCCCACAACCTTAGAAGAACAAGTCGAGGAACTGGACAGGATTCTTAATTCAAAAGCAGGTCGAAGACTTCTTGCGTTAGACAAAACGACCGCAGAGTGGTATGCAAAAAATAGAAAGCCATGGTACCGGCGCTGGCTTCCAGGAGGAACGAAGATTAAGACGCAGATAGTACAAGGAGATCTTCCGCGCGACGTTCTGAGATTACGTTCCCTCAAAAGAGGAGAGCATGTCGTTAAACAATTTGTACCCTCAGTTGATGCGATGTATGATCTACCTTATGAACAGCTTGCTGAAGTAAGGGACTTGCTTTCGAAAAGCGATGGTGGTGACAGACTTGTTGCATCAGACCTTCGAATGCTGGTCGAAACAGAATTTCAACGAAAGGGAGAGATGCTGCTCAAACAGACGAGGGAGGGGGATACGGTTGCTCTCCAGTCACTGGCACGGTACTATCAAAGGAAATATCTTTCCCTTCAACAACGAGAGGGATTAGGCAGTCAGCTTGATGAACTGACGGAGCTCATGCTTGCGTATAAACCCAAAGATCCTTCGACTATTGGAGCGTTCTTTGAGCATTTCCCGATCGAATTAGCAAAAAGAGAACCTAAAAAGTTAAGAACATTCGTGAAACAAGCAGGAAGCAACGCAGGAAATGCAGTTGAAGTCTTGGCAAGAGTCCCTCGAGAACAACAAGAAATTTTCCTTGACCGTATGATCGCATTGCACAAGATAACAGGACAAGACTTGGGAAGTAAGGGGTATGCCTTTTTCCCTGTTACCTATCTGCTGGATCAGCCCAGCGAAGTCTTTGCATTTGCAGAGAAGTACAAAGAGGCAACAGGAGGCATGCTCAAATTTACATCAGGAAGGATTCTTGAATTTGAAGAACGCTACGCAGATCTTGCAATGCGTGCAAGAGAAGAGTTGGGAATAACCCATCTGTTTAGATATGGACAGAGCGACTTGAGAGGAGGCTATGATTTCTCACTGCTTGAGGAAGTCTTGAGAAATCTTAATCCTCAAGTGAACGCGGATAAACCCCTTGCGTTATTTGTTGTCAATAAATATGATTGGAATAATGCTTTCCGTCACATAGGCAGTGATATTGAAGAATTTAGAAATACCCATAAAATCTTAATCTATGAAGTAGACAATAAAGATGATTTCTTTAAAGTAATTCAAAAAGCAGGCGAACTGCATGGCGTTGATGCGCGTGGAAAACCCATCAAGCCCATACAGCTCTTTATGCCAGCAGGACATGGAGAGAGAACGAGCATCCATCTCGGAAGGAGGGGATCAAGACCAGAAATCGTTGGAAAAGAGTTAGTAACGATTGAGGATAAAAAACAATTCGAGAAGGTTGCTCCGTATTTTGGCAAAAAAGCTGAAATTGTTCCCGACGCTTGTTCAGTCGGAAGCGGAAGATTCTGGCAGACCAATATCGTAAAAGTGATGGGCAAAGCAATCCCTCAAGCAAATGTGCAGGGAGGACGATGCCCTATTACCGCAGTAGGGGTAGAATTTGGAGAAGAACTCAAGTTTATTTTTAAGAAAGTAGGTGGAGAAGATGCTCCGGTCCTTGCAATAGAACGAAGAATTGACGAATCGCAGTTCATTCCAGCAATTCCGAAGAGTGAAATGCCGACGGTTATGATACAGGTGGACGAAGCTGCACCTGAGACTGTGAAAATACCACTACCAGAACAGGAACTGATAAAAAGCACATCGGAAGAGATCGGAAGAGCGTATGGAATTCCAGGTGAACCTCAAGCATATCGAATACCTACACCGGAAGAGATTGCGGAATACCATGCTCGAAAGGCAGATCCGGGGGTTATTGAAGCAAACCGTGCGGCAATCGGTGTTGCTGCTGACCATCCCAAAATGAGAGCTGCGCTTGATGATTTAACCGTTCCGATTGTGTGCGGACTGCCGGCGGCGACTGGTCGCGTTACCGGCCACGTTGCTGCAGAACCGTGTCCGAGTCCTCGAGTGATTGTCAGAAATCCGGTTGAGCACGCGCGAGCGATTCGCGTTCAAATCGTGATGGATGAACTTGGATTACCGAGACTACGGATTGAAAACGAAGAAGCGTTTATTGAAACATTGGATAATATTCCAGCTATTGACTATAATTTATTGCAGACAATGTATGTTCTCGGGCTGAATCCTGAACAGGCCGCCGCGCGGTTTGATGATTTGAAAAGGATTGCTGCTGTGTATGTTGATGAAGTTGGATTGTTGGATTCTAGCCAGTACACATCGAAATTGTCGAAACTTGTTGAAGAAGGCGTGCTGACCGAACAAGAATACATTCGACTGCGCAAAGGCGCGCCGGACTTTGAGGATGTGAAAAAAGCAATTGGAACGACGCCATTCCCCGTCGCCATCCCTCCAGGCGCGGCGCGGTTTGGTTTTAAGCATCTTGAAGAGCTTCGCCGTTTGAGCGACGCAGGCGAATGGAGAACAGCGCAGCAGTATCTTGCACGGCACGGCGATGAGCTTCTGGAAGAAGATGTAGTGAAGTTTCGTGGCTATCTTGATGGAAAGATTCAGGAACAGTGGCGTGTCGCGTCTGAAACAGGCGAATGGCTGAAAACAGAAGAGGGAGGTGCATTTCTCGCAACGCCTGATGGCATGGAATGGTATGATGCGCACAAAAAGCCGTTCTGGAAAAGATGGTTCACCCGCGAAGATATCGCGCCGGAAACGATCAGTGATGCTGACATTGAGATGCATTCCGGCAGGATGGCACGGGACCGTGCAGGCAGTGATTTGGAAACGCTCGTCGCAGAGCCGCCAAGACCGGGAACCGGAATGGCATGGCGCGCTGCTGCCGAAGAGGCGCTCGGCATGGAATTTGTTGCAGAGCATAAAGAAATAGTAGAGGAAATTGCAAAAGCAACAGGCATAACAGGGGAGAATATTCGTAATATCGCCAAGAGACGGGTCTACGAACAGTTGCGGGCGGTGCTCAAGAATTCACCTGACCAGGATGCAACACTGCATCTTTATGCGCGTATTGCCCAAGAGACCGGCTATGATGTTACCAATATCATTGCTCAATTTCCGCGAGACATTATTGAATCGCGCCTGCAGGAGATTATCGAACTTTCAAAAGCGCGACCGCTAAAAGAACATTCCGTTTTTACGTCGATTGATTACGCGGCATTTGATGCCAATCCACGCCTCTTTATTGAGCTTGCACAGGTTACTCGCCTCTCTCCCTATCAACTCGCTGATATTTTCAAATATCTTTATCCTCGAAACCCGTTGATAGGACACCGTATTGCAAAGCACCTGCCGCGGATTCTTGATGCTACCCCACTTGAAGGCGCTGATTTGCGTGAGCTTCTTAGAATCATAGCATCTTTTCCTGATCATGAAATTGTTGATGCCTCTGCTGATTTGCTTGTGCAGATAGCCCGCGACACACGACACGAAGCGAATTATGGCTATACAGTACTAACTCGTTCTTTTAACAAGAGACGTTCTGGCATCTGTCCAACGGAGGCGTTTCTTCCTGAAGAATGCGTTTCAGCCGTTGCCATTCTTGCCGCGAAATACAAGGAGGGAACCGGCGGTATGATACGTCGCTTTCAGGAGCGCGTTTTTGAATATGAAGCACGGTTTGGAGATCTCACCAAGCAAAATCTTGAACAGTTTGGCATTACCCATCCCCACCGTTATTTTTTTCCGTACGAGCTGTCACTTGCTACATCTTCAATTGTTCCCTGGTCAAACCCGCGGATTCTTGACGCTAATAATTTTGACGTTTCCCTCTTAACTGAAAATATCAGGAATCTTGACCCAGTGTATCACGCTGACCGACCAGTGGCTCTTGTTATTCACAACCGGTTTGACTGGAATGGCGCCTTTGAAGATCCGATGTATATCTATCAACTGCGAAAACTGGCAGACGGTTACAAGCTCTTCATTGTTGAGGTTGATACGCAGGCCGATGCCTTTAGGCAGCTGCAGCGTATTGCCACGCTCCATGGGGTTGATGCCGCTGGCAAGCCAAAAAAACCGGTTAGTGTGCTGGTCATCGGTGGTCACGGAAATCCTAATGCTTTAACACTTGGTTATACCCCTTTAAAAGATACCATCCAAATCGACGATTTGCGCCGCTTTGATTCGCAATACCTCACGGTTCAGGATGGCGCTCAATTCAAGACAGCTGCACCCTTCATTAAAAACAACGGTGAAATCGTGCTTGTTTCCTGTTCAACCGGAGCAGGGGGTGCGTGCGCGACGAATCTCGCGACGACCATAAGCGAAAACATTCCACACGCCCGCGTCCACGCGCCAACCGTATCAACGCACACGGAGCGATTCACGTTTGAAGACGGTGTTTTCAAGGGAGTCACCTTCAGACGGGAGTCGGATGTTGATTCGGGAATGTCTGTCGGGCCGAGGGTGATGAGCGGGATGACGGAGGAGGATTTGGTAAAAAAGGTTGCGCAATCTGCTTCTCCTGATTCGCTTGAAAAACGTGTTGAAGATTTTTTCGAGAATCCAGTCAAAATTGGAGAAGCTCACGGATTTGAAGGAAGAACAAGTCCATTATATGATCGTGTTGGGATGAAAAACAGAGATGAAGTATTCCAACTAAGTCTTGAAGAAAGCCTCGGACCAGGTATCTATGGTGGAAAGGCAGTTGCGTATGTTAAGGATGATGGCACAATTGCCACTATTTTTTTGACTGAAACTGGAAAAACACATCATCGCCACGCACTTGCAGAAGTTATCGGTGGGGAAAAAGGTCATCTCGTCTATGGAGGTTTGTTTAATGACCCGCGTCTTGCTGATTTGCCAGAACGAACATTTGGTTTTGAGTTTCAATACGACAAAAATAAAGGAAAAATCATCAGCATAAACCATAAATCACAAGTCACAACTATTCAAATCAGTAAAGGTGCACGCGGATGGAAGTTAAAAAAGGGGGTTGTTGATCGTGTTGAACAAGAACTTCTCGACCAAATTGATCCTCTCTTGTTTGATGATCCTCTTTTAGAACGGCCGGTTGATACATGGATTAATCGAAAAGAACTACCTATTTCTCCCTAACGGTACATTCAAATGTTGCAGGGCGTCCTATTCCATATGGGCTTTTCTTGTATTTTGTTTCTGTTGCTTGGAGAAGAAGTTCCAACGGCTCAATAGTCCCTAGTAGGGACCTTAATCTTTTTCCCCAGCGTAATGCTGTTTCTGCTTCGTAACCAAGTCGATTGGCGGTATCCTGTTCCTGGAGCAGACGCTGATATCGTTCCCAATCAAATGATCTAAAATCTTGATAAAATTCCCCCAAGGTATCAACAAACTGTCTTTCATTATCAGGAAGGATCGGATATTGTGCTCTTGCCTGTGAGAGAATGGTTTCTAATCGTTGTACATCAGTTGGGTGATAATGAACAAACCACGCCAAGCGGTCGTCACGCAAAAACTGGCTGATAACTCGCTCTTGTGCCATCAAGTTTATATCGTGCAGCACTTCTTTCAGACCAAGTCGTTTCCCGTCAAGAAGTATGTCCATAAACATTCACCTTTCCAGTCGGTGTAATGTCACTTCTCGTCTTTGAGCATCGTAGAGCATATATGTTTGAGGTGCTCCCCACATAAGCCCAACTCCACCCGGATTGATGAGGTATCTGTCTGTTTCTTGGAGGGTGACACGGCTTTTTTCTGCTAATTCGTTTTGGGCCCAGCCTCTTTTATCTAATCGATAGACTGCCGGTTGGTGCGAATGGCCAAAAAGCAAGATTTTTACATCAGCAGGAAGTTCAGAAAAAACCAGTTCTGCATCAGCACGATCAAGAATCCTTCTTCCTCCCGGTGCGTGAACAAGATGGAAACCATTCACGCTTCTTGTTTCCGGTAGAGCCGCAAGATATTCAAGATTTTCATGACTTATTTTTTGCAGTGCTTCATCCCGTTTTTTCAGAAGTTCAGCATCATGATTTCCTTGCACACCAATAACTGCATGTTCACGAAGAAGGTCAATGACCCTACTTCCATCATGCGTCTTTCCATCCTGAACAATATCACCCAAGCAGAGGTAGGTAGTAACACGCCCTTCAGTTTCTCTGAAGAACTGAGTCACTGCATCAAAGTTTCCCTGCAAGTCAGAAAAAATTGTGTAGATCATCATCGTTCCCATGCATACGTCCACTGCGGCATTTTACCCGTGCTTAATTCCGCACTTACTTTTTCTGTTGAAAATGTGTCAGTATCAAGCACGACATATGAATGTTTTGGCTGTTGCAGGCCAATGACGCGCGTTGCGCCAATCTGTCCTTCACGATAGACGTGATGGTGACCAAATACTGCAAGACGTGGTTGCACTTGTTCAATAATTTCTCGTATTTCTGGCCGTCCAAGATCTTTTCCATCTTTTTCCATGCCAACTCCGATGGGTGCTTCGTGGGTGAGAAGGACATCAATGCCAGTCAGCGCTTTCATTGTTTTGATATCGTCTTCTCCATAATATTTGAGTGGCCTTTCGCTTTGGCCAAAAAGACGGTCAGAATACACACCCGAAAGTCCTGCGCGTAATCCGCTGTTCGGATGTTCAGCAAAGGGTTCTTCAAACCTCGTTACTTGTTCTCCATATCTTCTTTGTATTTCTTCTCTTGTAAGAAATTCCATGGGCATGCCAAAAGCATCTCCTATCGCTAGACCTATCAGCGTTCCAACATATTTGTCCAGGATATCAAGTGAAGGTGCATCCATACATTGAACTATTTTAGAGGTGTTTATAAACCTTTTGAAATTTATCACCAAAAAGAGACTAAAGAGTAATTCAAAGAGCAGGAGAACTATATAGTGTTGATGCACGTGGAAAACCTGTCAAACCCATTCAAGTCTTTATACCTGCAGGACACGGATCAAGAACAAGTATTCATTTTGGCAGAGAAGGGTCGAAAACAACTCAAACAGCCCCGTGCACCCTCTTAAAATGTTTCTCAGGGATGAACACATACTCCTGAAGCTCCTTCATCATTTTTTCAGTGTCCAGAGCAACCCAGCTGTCGCCGTTTTGAGACTGCCAGACCACTTCGTCAAGAAAATAGTCCCAGTTGAAGTTTTTGTCTTTCTTGATAATTGTGAGGATATCCTCAAAATCCTTGTCACGTTCAGTCACTGCTTTGAGCATGACGATTATTTCGGTTCTTAAAACTTTGACCGTAAGTCTCTTGTTTTCTTTGAATTCATGTACTGCATAGACATCGTCCTTCATGCGCTGGCTCATGACGGTCTTGAATATTTTTTTGACAAACAAATCAAAACGCTCATCATCCCGTTTGAACATCTTTGGACGGTGCGGATCGCGTAATTTTTCAGGAATGTATATGCGTAACGGACTGAATTCTGCATATCCCATGGATTCGATTGCTTGGATAAGGGGTTTTCGCTGCGATTCATCCTCAAAAAATAAATCGATATCTTTTGTTTCGCCTTTATATCCATAGAACATCATTGCCGTGCCGCCGAAGGCGTACGTTGTTACGTCTGAGGATAAATTGCGACTTATTATCTTGAAAAGTTGCTCTTGATCAGGCAAGGTTATCATAGTTCCACCATATCATGTTCGTTAAAGGGAATATACACTTTCCAACGTCCGGCAATTTCGGGAAAATTCTTCTTTCGCAATTGAGTAAGGGCGACCCATTTTTTAGTTATCACCTTAAGGTATCGGCTTCCTATCTGGTGCACACGCATAAACAATCGTGCAACATCATAGAGTGCACCCACTTTCTGCCAACAGTTTTTTTCTTTTGCCATGCGGTAAAGCCTCGGCCAGTTCTTGATGTGCTTGAAGAGGTGCAAGCTTGCAAGGATCACACGAAAGTTTTCTGTTTGGATGGCGTCAATAAGCGCCTCTTCGGGTCCGTATCTGCCGTGCACCTGATGATCGTACCACGGGTTTAATTTCATGTGTGGCGAGTATTTGTTGATGATGTCAAACATGCCGGGAACACGCGGAAGCTGTTTGCGGATGGTGATCTTGTANNATATATAAACTTTTCTATTTTTTGAGTATGTTAGATGGGTCTGTCAGGAGTTGAGAAGACAAGAGAGTTTATGCACAAATATTTATAAAATACGAGTCGAATCCCCTCAGTATGTCACACAATATGTCGCACAAAAAGACCATGTTCGGAATGCTTTTGCTCTTTTTGCTCAGTGTAGTTCTCACGGCTTGTGGTAGCAAGCAAATTACTCTTCCTGAACAGCCGCCGTACAAGCCAGAGCTTCAGACAAGCTGCTGTCAAGAATGTGTTGAAGCATTCAGCCAAAGTCCTGTTGCAGTGGGAGAAGAAGGAGCTGTCTGCGGACAGTTTACAACAGGAAAGCCATTGAGTGCATCATGTGAAGACTATTTTGAAGTGAATTATATGAGTGCAGGTTCGTGTCAGGAATTTGTGC
>DUFX01000007.1 GCA_013331695.1 Candidatus Woesearchaeota archaeon | reverse complement strand
TTCACTAACTTTATAAAATCCTTTTCTGTAGGCTCATTCATGGTCGATCCGAATGGCACATTAGCTCTTATCCTCGAACAACTGGTGCAAGGTATTCCGCTTGCTATCAGAAAGTTTGAAGTGCTGGTGGGTGGTATCTTCGGCCTCTATCTGCTCTTCCTCGCCATGCGTTACTTTCATGATAGAAAACAGCTTAAACTCCTGCATGACATCAAGCTCGAAATTGCGAATCTGAATCACAATCTGTTTGCAGAAAAAAAGTACAAAAACAAGACAAATTCCAGCAACGTACCCGCAGCAAAGCGTTCGTCACGATAACCCTGTGATCTCCTATGGCTCCCTCATCCTCACGTAAGACCGCAGACTTCAAAGTCGTAAACTTCAAAGTGGTAGACTTCAAAACTGAAGTGCTTCGTCTTCTGAAAACCAAGAACGTCAACGCAGATCCCTCTGTTTTAGAAATTCCCCCCACCCCAGAAATGGGCGACTTCGCTTTTCCCTGCTTTGATCTTGCAAAACCATTCAAAAAAGCGCCACATCTGATTGCGCGCGATCTTGCAGAACAGCTCAAGCCCAGCGCTCCGATTGAAAAGGTTGCTGCATCAGGCCCCTATCTTAATTTCTTTATTGACAAAACCGTGATGATCCAGCAGATTCTTCAGCAGATTCACCAGCAGAACGAAGACTACGGACTGCACCCTGCTACTCAGAAAGTGGTGGTCATGGAATATCCTTCACCCAATACCAACAAGCCGTTGCATCTCGGCCATGTTCGAAATATTCTCATCGGTTCCAGTGTTTCTCATCTCTTCAAGCAGGCGGGGCATAAAGTGGTGCAAGTCAACCTTAACAATGACCGAGGCATCCACATCTGCAAGTCCATGCTCGCCTATCAAAAATGGGGCGGCAAGGAACTGCCTGAGGACAAAGGCATCAAATCCGATCATTTTGTTGGAAAATACTATGTGCTTTTTTCAGAAAAACTGAAAGAATATCCTGAACTTGAACAAGAAGCACAGCAGATGCTGGTCCAATGGGAGCAGGGCGACAAAGAGGTTCGTAAAGTATGGAAGCTTATGAATGCCTGGGCATACGGCGGATTTGAAGATACGTATGAAAAACTTGGTGTTTTCTTTGATAAATATTATTATGAAAGCAATTTCTACGACCTTGCAAAAAAAATTGTTGAACAAGGAGTTAAGAAAGGGGTGTTTGAAAAAGATCCTGACGGCTCCCTGTTTATTGATTTTGCCAATGATCCTGACGAGGGTCTTCATCATCTTGGCAAGAAGATTGTTCTACGCGGAGATGGAACTTCCATTTACATTACTCAAGACCTTCATCTCGCAAAGCAGAAGTATGACGATTACAAATTTGACCAATCAGTTATTGTAACAGCAACCGAACAGAACCACCATTTTCAGATTCTTTTTGCCATCTTGAAGAAACTCGGATATGTTTGGGCGGATAAACAGCATCACCTTTCCTATGGCATGGTCTATCTTCCGCACGGGAAAATGAAATCAAGGGAGGGAACCGTTGTTGATGCAGACGATCTCATTGAAAACATGCAGGATCTTGCAAAAGTAGAAATTCGAAAACGCCACCCTGATCTCTCTGAAGTTGCACTGCAAAAACGTGCGCACATGATTGGACTCGGCGCACTGAAATTTTTTATTCTTAAGGTTGATCACCAACGGGATATTCATTTTAATCCTGAGGAATCTATCTCATTTGAAGGCGAAACAGGACCTTATGTGCAGTATGCCCATGCACGGATCTGTTCGATTCTGAAAAAGTATGGAAAGAAACCGCTTGCGAATGTGAATTATCGCCTCTTGAAACATGAAGACGAAATTGATTTGGCAAAATTGCTCGGCAGATTTCCAGAACTTGTTCTTGATGGTGCAAAACACTACAAACCCAGCCTTATTGCACATTATCTGATTCAGGTTGCACAGCAGTTCAGCAAGTTCTACACGAACTGCCAAGTTTTGATAGACGATCATGCAGTACAGGAAGCAAGAATTCTGCTTTGTTATTGCACGAAGCTGGTGCTTGCGAATGGGTTAAAGCTGTTAGGCATCGAGGCTCCGGAGGAGATGTAGGTTTCGATATTTTTTATGGCTTCTATCCCAAAGGGGGTGTGCATTTAAAAACTAATTCCAAATATTTAAATAGATCTTTATCAATGTTGAGTTATGAACCAAAAACTGAACAAAACAATTATTGTTCTCCATATAAGTGCAGTTATATATCTTCTAGTCGGGATTATGCTTTTAATTTTTTCATTTTTCTTGCCAAGCGTACTTGACGGGGAACCATTTTTTAAAACCACATTTGTACTTTCAGCAGTATTATCAATAGCATTTGGCATTTTTGTTGAAATAGTCATTAAGAGTCTAAAGAAACATAAGTTTTGGGCATGGATAACTGGAATAATTATTTGTGGTCTCTACATCCCAAGTATATTTATCATCCTTGGAATTATTGGGCTTGTGGGTTTGCTTAATAAAGATGTAAGAACAGACTTTGTTAAATGACTAATTACAAATCAATAGGCCAACAAGATGTGCAATTTGAAATTCGATTAAAAACAAGCGACGAACTCAACCAAGTACTCATGGAAATCAGAACGATCTTAAAAGACGAACTGAAGTCCCATGAACTGTCCATCATATTGAAAGAATTTAAATATACCTATTTTCCTGACTGTTTGATGCGATAATTTGGACTCCCTTATTTTTTTCAAAGTTTTCAAAATCTTTAGATAATAATCCTTATTCTCTGCTTTTTTCGATAATTTTCTTGAGTTCTCTTCTGAATCTTTGCGCTCTTTCCAGAGAAGTTTTTGCCTTTGATTTAACGAGCAATGCACCCATTTCATAGGTGAATGTACCTCTCTTCCTTTTCTCAAAAAAATATTCTTCCATTAATTCATCTGCTTTTTGTTTTCCAAGAAGTTCAGCAGCATCCTCTTTTGCTTCAAGAAAATCTTCTAAAAATTCTTTCTGTAATTTGCCTGTGAGATAAAAATAATAGATCACTGCATCAAAAGTAACAGCATGAATGGAAAGGTCAGTTTTTATCTTAATCCCTTCATTTTCCAAGAGTGCTCTCGCTATATAAAACATACCGTAGTAACTGGCATTGACTACCCAAAGGAGACCATTGAAGCCAGTAAAACCAAAAGATTCCTGTTTTTCAGGATTTGTTGATACTTCAAATAATACTTTTGCAGAATCAATTGAATCATCAGCGTTCTTGAGAAAAAAGTCCACATACTCCGGTTTTTCTTTTGCCGTGATATGTCCATCACTCATAAATTGTTTAACTCTCTTTTCTGCCTCTTTTAATTTCTTTTCATCTAACATTTTATAATCGTCCCCTTTCAATTAATCTATAAAACAGTTCTGCGCCAAATAAAATGACATGTTTGTTTAATATTTCATTCATCACATTTTTTTCATCACGCTTAGAAAGCATTTCATAAACACTTTCAAAACTTATAACTCTTTCCTCGAATGGTGCATCATAATTGGATGTTATATTATGCAAGAATTTCTCATGGAACGCTATCTTATCGGCACTATCAACAATGAGTAAAATGTCAATATCTCTTGGTTTGCGGGATTCTGTAGATGAGCCAAAAACAAGCAGAACAAAACTGTCTTGTTTGATTTTTTTACTAACTTCATCTGCAAAAAGTTTAATGTCTTTGAATTTATTCAGAAAATGATCTCGTTTTAAATATTCAACAAAAGCAAGATTTTCGTGATGAATCTTGTAATTGAGGATAAGATTTTTATGTTTATCCTGCTCAACAATCTGAGCATCCTTCAAGGGCTGTAGTGCTCGATGGGTAAGCGATACGTGCATGTTGAGTCTTCTTGCTACTTCCCTCAGTGTGAATGACTCACTGATATGACTCGTAAATAATTGTAACACCTGAGCGGTAGATTTACGAATATACATATGTTCACCTTTATATGAACAAATGTTCACTTAAAAGTATATAAATGTTTCGATGGCATGATCTCCGTTTAAGCTTCAGAACTCCTGTGACCTTTCTCCATCACGACTTAAACCTCCATCTCAGGAACAAACTTTATAAATCGCATCCCCCCTAAAATCTTGTATGGTGATGGATAAACAAAATACGTCCGCTGTTGTCGTTGCTTTAATGGCAATCAGTGTGTTTGCTATTCTGGTTGTAACCCAACTTCCTTCCGGTGTAGAAGGTGAAGTAACCTTGATTGAATACACCGATGATATTGATCCTGCTCAATGTTTAACTCCTGGATCTACGAGATCTCCAAGTCAATGTTCAGGTTCTAGCTGTACTGACTGTCCAGGTCCTGGTTGTGAAGCTTGTTCTGATTCAGGTTGTGCAAATCAAGATGTAAATCAAGATCTTGATGATGTTACGGGTGATATTTCTTACCTTCCCATCGGCGCAGAATCCAAAGGCGATGCTCCTGAAGAACCTGATCTGAGTACGATCAAACCCGGAAGCTATCAATCAAGAACCAACAAACGCTACGGCTGTTTCAAAAAATGCTTCTGCAGTGGTTCAACATGCCATTGTACGCCTGGCGGATGCTTCCGTGTCAATGAGTAGATAACACACACGTTGTGCATAGTGATCTTAACTAGTGATCGTATGGTCCAAACCTCTACTGAACTTATTGCAGGTATTCTTTTCCTCGTTGCTCTCGTTCTTTCTGCAGAATATATCATTCGCAAGTCCATGAGGCTCTCTGAAGCAACGGGTTTCTCAGGAACCTTTGTAGGATTAACCGTTCTTTCTATCGGAACAAGCCTGCCAGAACTTTTTACCAATGTTGTCGCAAGCATTGAAATCCTCACGCATGATCTTACTCCTGAGATTGGCTCTGCATTGGCTGTAGGAACAAGCATTGGCTCTGATACCTTTCAGCAAACCATTGTCTTAGGTATTGTTGCTTTGCTGGGAACCGTGGCAGTGAGCAAAGAATTTATCCGCCGCGACATTCCTTTAATGATCGGAACCTCGATCCTTGTTCTGCTCTTTGCTCTGGATGGTACGCTTTCGCGCTGGAATGGTGCAGTTTTGTTTTTTGGATATCTTATCTATCTCTACATTTTATATCAAAGACAGCGAGAAGAAAATATGAAGCATCAAGTGTGCATGGATGTACGCGAGGTTCTTGCTGATGTCTTTGGTATTATGGTGGGCCTTCTCTTTTTGATTATTTCTGCCCGAGAACTTTTGTTCATCGCAAAAGATATTGTTACGACTTCCGGCATTGGTGCTTCTTTCCTTGGTGTCTTTGTTGTCGGAGCAGCAAGTGCTCTGCCCGAATTGAGCACCGCATTGACGGCGGTGCGGAAAAAGCAGTATGGAACTTCGGTTGGAATCCTGATCGGAAGCAATATTACGAATCCTGCTTTTGTCACCGGTTTAGGAGCGATGATATCCGGCTACATCCTTCCCAACGCTGTCATATTCGCTGATATGCCTGCAAAGATTATCACAGGTTTTTTCGTGTATCTCTTCCTGCGCAATCTGCGATTGTCAAAGAAAGAAGGCTTTAGTCTGATTGCAATCTATTTCATCTACCTTGTATTGAGAATGCGTTACTTTCCGTTGGATGTCTTCACATAGTACGAAATTCGAAATTCTTTTCGTTCTCAGTCTATCTATTTCCAAAAGCTCTCCAGCGCCATCACATAGTCTCCGCCAAACAACGGAGCTTTGGTAAACGCTGTTGCCGCAAGAAATCCCGAAGCACCCAGTTTTTTTGCTTTCACAAGATCCTCTTTAGTCTCAATGCCTGCTCCGCAGTACACCCGAATATGAGGATTGACTTTTTTTACTGCCTGCACAGCCCTCTCAATCTCATCGGGTTTTTCTTTGACAATCGAAATCCGTTTTCCAATAAAAGCATCCCACTCAATAGCAATCACGACATTTTCAGGATCCATCTCTAATTCGCTGACATAGCGTGCAATTTTTTCAGCTGTCACATGATTATCTGCGCATAAGACCATCTTCAGATTTTTTGCTGTGCATTTTTTGATAATATTGCAAAGGGTTTGAAACTGCGCTCCACTTTTGTGCGGTTCACTTTGCCCATAGATGCGTGTTTCAAAATGATTGATCATAGCGCCCTGGGTATGCATGATCGATTCTACAGCAACAGCACCTGTTTTGTTTTCTCCTGGAGCAACATCATCCACTTTAGGGGCAAAGAGCCAGACATGTTCGCATAAGGTCTCGTCGCTGTGTTTCAGCGTAAAGAATGCTTTGTCCACATCTGCAATAGCCGGACAGATCGCGACCTTCTGCTGGTGTTTTTTTGCAGCCTGAGCAACACGAAGCACATATTCTTTTACTCGTTCTCCCACAATGTGTTGTTTGAGATTAATAATCACTGACGGCCACATGCTTGACACCTACCACCACTTCTTTAATCCTAATGATTGATCTGTTTTTTTCATACTCGTTAAAGGATCATCGGTCAACTGCATCATCGCTCGGATGCAGTCAATATTATCAGGAACAACAATACTTTCTTGATGGACTGCTTGGGTAAAAAAGAGTTCATTGCCATTCACAACGCTGATGCTTTTATCCCACACCGCAAGCTCCTGCAGGTCTCCTCGCGGCCGGCACAAGTCGCGCGCCATTTCCATAATGCTTGCTGTAGAAGAGATTCGTTTGTCGCTTTCAACAACCAGAATCCTTGGCGTTTTTGCAAAGAGATCCTGGATTTCTTGTGCAGTTGTTGTTTTTGGAAGTTGAATGTTCAAGGTGTGCAGGTGCATGAGTGTGGTAGGAACAATGACAGCCATGGTGACAATATCTAAATCAGGAATAATGGTTTTCACATCAGGTCCATGGTGTGAAGGAATAGTGATCGGATCCGGTGCAATCGCATTAATCGGTCCTGTCTCATCGTCAAACGGATCTGCTGCTCTTCTAATAAGGGTTACTCGTGCACTCGTAATACCCAAAGCTTTTTTGATCGCCCCAAGGCTTCGCGAGAGTCCGGTGGTGTTACAGGAAACGACCCGAACATAATTTTTTCCATAGCTTTGTTGATAGTTATTCGATGCATTAAATGAACATTCAACAGTTGGAGCTTTCTCTCCGCCCTGGAGAATGGCTTTGATTTTTCTTGGTATGTACAGTTTTTCTTTGTTTTCTTTTCCTATCTTGCTGGGCGTTCCATCAATGACAATATCTGCCTGATCCAGGAGATCCTCTGTTGTGCCTTGGACAGAAATCCCTTTCTGTTGCAGGAGCGCCATATTTTCTTTGGTATTTGCATAAATGGGAAACTTTCGTTGCTGTGCAAGATCAAGTTCAAAGGAAGGAGATGTTTTGACAATCCCCGCGACTCTCATATCATCTTGCAAGCTGACTGCGTCTGCAACGCGTTTTCCGATTGTTCCATATCCGTTGATTGCAACACGTACGGTCATTTTGTATTATTCCCCACTTCCATCAATCTCTCAAAAGATGGTCTGCATTTCCATGCGCTGTTTTTGCTGTGATTGTTCTTTGAAATTCGTGAGCACGTCAATTCCCGGCAGTGATCCATACGAAACAAAATGCAGGAATGCTCCTCCGCCTGTTGAAACATGCGTCACACGATCAGCAAGATTAAACTGTTCAATCGCCATGCCGGACTGTCCGCCGCCGACAACCGTGAGTCCTTTGGAAGAGGCCATCGCTTTTGCAACCATCTTGGTTCCTTCAGCAAACTGATCAATCTCAAAGACGCCCATCGGCCCTGCCCACATAATCGTCTGTGCTTTTTCAAGGATTGATTTAAAGTGTTCACGAGTCTTTGGTCCAATATCCAGCGCCATCCATCCGTCTTCAATGCTGTCTTTATCCACCGCTTTTGTTGGAACATCCGATTTGCATTCCTGTGCAACGATGCAGTCTTCGGGAAGAATGACTTTCTTCACAAAATCAGGATGCTGTATCACTTCTTTCAGTCTTTTCTGCATATCCTCAGTCATCCATTCATCATCGAACTTTGAACTTCCCACATTTTTGCCTTGGAGTTTAGAGATCAGCATGGCAAGTCCTCCACCAATCAAGACCTGGTCAACTTTAGGAAGCAAATTTTTTAGAACATCCATTTTATCTGCTTTGACTCCGCCCAGCACTGCAACAAAAGGATGCTTGGGATTCTGCATCATCTTGTTTAAGGTATCAACTTCTTTCCGTAGGCAGAATCCTCCTGCACCGGGAAGCAGTTTTGGCAGTCCGTACATGGACGCATGCTCACGATGAGAAACGCCAAAGCATTCATTGACATAAACATCTGCAAGCTCTGCAAGCTGTTTGACAAATTGCGGGTCATTCTTCTTTTCTCCTTCAAAGAATCTGAGATTTTCAAGAAGAAGAATTTCTCCGGGTTTCATAGCTTTGATGGTCTGCTTGACATCATTTCCCACACATTGGTTAATGTGTTTGACTTCTCTAAAGAGCATACGCGATATCCGTTTTCCAACATTGAGTGTAGAAAGTTTGGGATCCTGTCCTTTGGGTCTTCCCATGTGGGTCATCAGTACCACTTTTGCATTTCTATCCAGAAGATGTTGAAGCGTAGGGAGAGAAGCAATAATCCGTGAGTCTTCAGTAATGTTGCCTTCTTCATCTAGGGGGACGTTAAGATCAAGCCTAACCAGAACGGTTTTATGATCAATATCTAACTGCTGAAGATCCAAAAATGGCATAGATACCCCCGCCCAGATCCCTTACAGATCCCTGCTTGTATTTAAAAGGCAGAACGTCGGTTAATTTATAAAGTTTTTGGGAAGGTTTATTAACTCCATGCCAGGCTGTTCTCTCCATTACTCTTCTCTGCATTCCGTATTACTCTATGTACTCCACGTCTTTCATACCCTTAAAGTCCTTATCTCCCGTGACAAGAAGAGCATGGTGTTCTTGTGCTGTTGCATAAATGAGTGCATCTGCGAGGCTCAGACCTTGCTGATGTTGTAACCTTGCTGCTTGCAACGCTATGGATGATTCAACAGGAACAATAAAACCGTAGCGACTCACCAACTCCACCATTTTCTCTGCATCATTTTTATTTTTTCTTTTGAGAAACTGATGAAAGAGCTCTGTCACATTAATAGCACTGATCAGAATGGTCCTTTGATCCTGCTCAATAAGATGGAGCACCTTTCTTGCTCGTTGTCCTCCAGCAAAATAATCAAGCCAAATATTTGAATCAATTAAAACGGCCACTCTTGTCCCTCTCAAAACCCTCCGCTATTCCTGGAAATGCACCAAAATACGATCGCTTGGGTTTTTTCATGCTGAGGATCAACTTATGGATGACCTCATCATAACTTTGCGCATGCAAACGTTGTTTTTCATCTTTCAACAGAGTAAAGGTTTCTTGTTTGATTGCCACAGTGGTTAGCAT